>CAXBDA010000042.1:0-27631 GCA_963974595.1 uncultured Oleiphilus sp.
CCTCCTCGGTCTTTCACTTCTAAATAAACACCATCACGGTTTTGTGTTCCCGAAATAACATAGCCCATATGCTGATCAATACCACCTGCGGCATAGATAGAATCTACATCTATCGTCACAGTGCCATTAGCATTGACTGCATAGGTATAACGGGCGATGGCATCCATATCATGGTCAGCACCCTGTTCTACATCTTCATAATTGACCAGAAAGCTGCCTGAGGTTGAACCTAAACTTTCAACATAAAAATCGACTATTTGGTTTGTCGGCTGGAAATTGGCCCACATACTGCTTTGGCCAGGTGACTTGGCAAATGGAACAATAACGATCGAATTTGTAGTCAGGATATTATTATCCGGGTCTATTTCTATCGTAGGCAGCGGCGAGGCTAAAGCGACAGAGAATGTTTGAAGTTTTTGATCGCCAGCCCTAGGGTTAATATCATTTATCAAACCGTAATAGGCCATACTTGCAGCGTAATAACTACCCAGTTTGGTAGGTTCTTCGGGAGCCATACCTCTAATAGAGCCTAGGCTTTGAACCACTTTTGCTGTGGGCGCATTGTCATAATTGGTATCTGATTGACCAATGAAGAATGAGTTACCTTTAATATTGCCTTCACCTGCGGTAATGGTGTCTGCCAAAGCTGAAGCATTTAAACCGGTAATATCACCTGAAAATGTAGATCCGAAAGAGCTATGCGCACCAGGAACTTTATCTGAATCATAAGAAGGGTTGATATCCGACACAACAATCTGGAAAGGCTTGGCGCATTCATCATAACCTGTTGTGGCATCATACGGGTCGCTCCAAGTCGCTAAGGGAAGCCCCAAAGCCGCGTCATTATTGCCAGAACTTGCAATGTTAAAGTCTGCTGTCGGCGAGCCTTTCCCTGAGAAATAACGCAAGGATTCATACATCATTTCTGCAACGGGGTTACCCCACATATCACATTCACCGTTAGTAATGGGTCTGTTCGTAATCCAGCCACAGGCGTATCTATACCTACTATCGTCATAATTCATTACTCGTAATTTATCTAGCGTACTCACTATTCCATTTGTTGAGGTGTCAAATCGGCCCGTCGTTAAATCCACTTCATCTTTAAAGGAAGACACCGCCTTTCTTAAGACACCACCATCCAGGTTATTTTCATAAGAACCTGACAGCAAACCAAATAACATCGTGTCATCTTCGCCAAAATTATGCAGAAGGCCGACAGGTTTATAATTACCGTTTGGATAGGGTTCACAAGAATTTGTTTCATGACTGATATCACGATCTACCGTGGTACATACTTGGGTTCTAACAATGTAGTCGGTAATGCCTGAAGCAGGTACAGGTTCTTTCCAATACAAATAGTAGCTAGCACCACCCGTTGCTTGTTCCATTCTAAATTTTATTGAATAATTTATACCTGCTGTTAACAGCACTGACATTGAGTAGGTATTTAAATTAGCCTCAGAATTATTTCTACCATGCGGACCATACCAGCCTACTACCCTATCCGTTAAACCATCGTTGATGGTCACTTCAACAGCATCATCACCGTCTACTGCAAATTCATAAAGCCCATCGTTTGGTACCTGAATATTGCCCGTAAAAATAGTCATATAATAATCATTATTACCAAATGGATTCCCGCTTCCATTTATTTGGCTAGGGTTGTCTGTACCTTGGGGAGTCGCTGCAGCAAAAGAAGCTTCTAGAATATCAAACTCATTTTCATTCCTTGGGTGCCCGGGAAAGCTTGAGCTCGTCCATTTGTAAACAACTCTTGTAAGATTTTGAAAAACAGAACTAGGTACAATAGACCAATTACTCGCAGCAGTTGAACACCTGGTAGTTGGGCCATTAAGCCCATCAATACAATCCCTTCCTGCGACGGGGCGCTCCTTAGATAACCACTCCCAAACGCGATGTTTAGAGTCATTTAAAACTCTTAAACGAGGTGTACCAGTATTACTACCATAAGGCGGGGCCGTATTCGCCAAACTTACATTGGCAAATAAATGATAAGTGCCGGCTGCCGGCGATGACAGGTTTGTATATTGAGCGATGTCATAACCATCGCGGGCAACACTTGCGTACTCTTTACCCCAGGCATGAGCATCTTGTGGAATATGGGTTCGCTCTAAAATAGTGGCAGCGTTAGTATCGGTAGAACGACTGCCCCCATAAAACACCTTGCGCATGGCATCTATTCGAGCAGTTGTCACATAGTTAAGAAAGTCACCACTCCAATCGCCTGCGGCACCACCAGGGCATGTTTTATCTTTGGCCGTTATTTGAGCAGCCGTCTTGGCAGATTTAGGGTTGAATTGCCCAGTTGAACTATCGTAACTGTAACAAGCATATGAATTGAAATAACCGTAATAATCTACATTCAAGAATTGACCACCGGGGCCCAATGCATTTCCATGATACCCTTGATAACCCACATCAACGATACCATCACCGTTTAGGTCAGACGCATCATTATAAGCTTCATAATATAATTTATGGTCTCGTCCCATCACAAGCATGGTCAAGGGCGGAACGGTGGTCGTCACGAATAAGGGGGACGTCCCTAAATTTAGAGAACCTGCATGTGCTGAAACAGACGATAGACCTGCGCAAGTCGTCATGACTAAACTAAATATAAAATGGCGAACCTTATCCGTTTTCATATGACCACCTCGTTCGAGAACGTTTCTCATTATGACTTACTCTTAAAATATTTTTGAATTAACATGACAAAAATCTATAAAACAATAAAAATTACAAGCTAGCAATTAATAGACAACTTAAGGATTTAGACAGTTATCGCCATCATGCTTCGTAACAAAATGGCTTTGTAAAATGACATTCGCGTTCCCTGGGCCCGTCGCTTTGGCTAACACAGGGTAATAATAAAATCTAGGTGCATTTATGCTCTGCTCAGACATTGGTCCAGTTGGGCCTTCTTGAAATGTTTCAATCATAAATTCGGCATCAATATCTGTGCCTGCAACAGCCGACAATGTCCAATTATTTGAATCTCTCCAAAAATCACGATCTGCTGCAAACGTATCTTCTACATATGCGGGTGTCGTAGTCGGGTCTAATGGACATTCTGTGTTAGAAACAAGTTTTCCTCCTTGAAATAACCCAGACTCTGCGCCATTAAATGCTAATTGGCGATCTTTTGAATTGGCGACAATTTTGACATCAATTGTTGAAGAATCCATGGAACTTAATCCAATGATGGTCATTAGAGCTAATAGAATAAGCGCCACGATTAAGGTTGCACCTTTTTGTTTAGATATATTATTTTCAATATACATCGGCATAACCCCTAAAAAGAATCTGGAAGTTTTGTATTACGTGTCACCAAGCTTTGTTGAAATACGCGTCTTGCGCGTCTATCAACCGGTACAGGAGTGGTTATATCTAACATGGTGTACCCTGTCGCTCTCGTGGATTGGTTTACTTCATCTGTTGACACAGCTAAGACCGAAAATCTTATACTTTCAATTAGAGACCAATCCGCTGCTGGTACATTGTTTGCTGTAAAGAAACGAATATTATCTGAATCGTCATCCAGTCTCCTCAACCCAAATTGGAGCTGCAAATTTTCAACGCCTGTCATTAATACTGTCGCGTTTGTGACAACCGGATTAGGTACTGTAGAGATACCCGATGATAAATCAAAGTCCAAAACTGTCGATTCACACATTAAGCTCGGTACCCTCTCTGTGCCTGTTATGATACGAATGTAATAGCGCTCGATGGCGATCTGGTTTTGATTAACATCTGTGCCATTACACGTTGTCATTGGTGTGTCATCATCCCCGTGAAAACGAACAAACAGTTCATCTGTACCGTCAATCACATTGGCATTTGTGGTGTCATTATTTTGCCCAAACACCCACTGAGACTCACCAAAAACACCGGTATATTGATCTGCAACCAAACCGGAATCAGAACCATATGTTCTTGCTAGAGTTGGCTCGCCCCAAAAACCTGACTTTGAAACCCCTGAACCAATAAACTGAACAGCTAAACGACCGTTATCCAAGATCTGAGAAGAGTTCATAACAGAACTATAGGACTGTTTACTGCTTAAGAAAATCTGAACAATGCCACTTAACAGGATTAACCCCAAGGTCATCGCAATCATCAACTCTATCAAGCTCAAACCCGCTTGAGACTTTCTACTTGTGACACCTGTCATTAGAATATTTTTATTCATAACACACCTTAAAGCTCAAGTAATATAGCGATACAACCGGGGTTCAAGCCATCTGCCGGTGTACAAGTCGAAGCTGTATAAGCAGGCCCCTCGCGTAGTGAATCCCATGTAAAGGTAATTGAGTATTCATCGTTAGGGTCATCAAAATCGATATCAAATGCAAATGAAGGCAAGGCCGGATCCATACTATCCGCCCAATTCCATATATTATATTGAGCGAGTTGTTGCTTTGAACAATATGTTGCTCCGCAATCAACACCCTGATCCCCAGGCAATGCACTATACTCATAATTGCCAATCGGTGTGCCAGTTCCAATATCCATATCAAATGCGATAATCATTTCTACCAAACTTTGAACTTGAATCTGTGCCTCTGCACTCATCTGGGACATAGCCGCTTGCCTTAAGCCCGTAGACTGCAAACTTGCTGCACCCAACAAACCTATAGCGAGGATGAATATCGTCACTAAAACCTCGATCATTGAGGCGCCACGTTGATGATGTTTTGAAATCTTAAGCACGTTCATATAAGCATCCAAAATTTAAGATTAACGTTAAGGGCAATTTGCATCGACTTCATTACCCGGCCGAGCCTGACCCGTTGTTGCTCCAAACAATAATGCCCGGCCAGCAGCATTACCCCGCCCGTCACAGAAAGCGATTACCTGGGCCGGCATAGGAGCGGCATCTTCTGCATAACCTTGTGGCACATAACGGATAAACACGCTAGGTGTAAGACCTGCTGTTTCACCACGATGAAAGACATCTACATTTTGAACGTTGTCCATAACACGAAGAATGGTACCTACAGTACTTGTAGTACCGCCCCCCGTATCTCTATAAACAATCCAACCCTGTGACCAATCTTCAGTACCCGAGCAAACAGTGCCGTCAGTTGAAGGACAAACAGCGACATTAGTATTTAATCTAATAGCTTCTGTTTTGGCAAAATTGAAAGAACTCATGAGATTATCTCTTGCTGAAGTCAGCGTATTTCCCGCCACTATGCTGGTAAAAGATGGCACAGCAATAGCAATCGATATGGCAAATATAGACACCGTTACCATCAATTCTATTAATGAAAAACCAAACATTTTTTGTTTCATATCTATCTCATCTAATGTAGAAACATCTATCCATATACTAATGTTTATACATTAGTCTGCAATTAGCATTGGATAAACGGCAAAATATACTGATAAACGGTCGTATTTCACCGCACATTTATAAACTAAAGCAGTAAATAACGAGATTGCGTAATTATTGTTGAGATATTACTGAGATAATTTACGTGTTTAGATGCTTTTCTGACAATGGATACGAGGTTAATGCTAAAGAATGGCTAGATTCTAAGGTGATTCAAAACCTTCATGATATTCAATCAAACGCTTAAAACTATTTCTATCGATCAACTCAATAGTATTTTTTGTCAGGTCTGCCGTTTGGGTGGCATTTAGTGAGTTTATTTCAGGTGCTTGCCAGGGCACTAAATATAAAACAGTCGGCAATTCTTGATTACCTCTAATTGTTGCTGTTTCAATAGTAATGACTTTAGAGCCTGCTTTAGGTTTATTGGCTTGCTTTTCCAGCGCATGAGAATAGAGCGATGAGGCAGCTAATAAAAAAGCGAGTAAAACAAACCTTAACTTATTCATTGTTTGTTTCCTCTGCCGGTAAGCGATTTTTTAAATCGTAAATCCAATCTTTAACTTTAGGGTCTGAATCCCCTGCCATGCTTTGATATTGTTCATATAAAACTAGAGCTTCAGCTAATTGTCCACGGTATAAATCTAATAAAATAGCCAAGTTTTTAATCGTAGCGACATTGCGAGCATCCAGCTCTAAAGCGTGTTTATAGAATGCTTCTGCTTGATCAAATTGACCTTGCTGACGCTCAATCAAACCCAGTTGATTATAAGTATGGATTTGAAATAGTTTTATATTATCTGATATTCCAACAGTATCTTTACCAGCAGCCGTATCAGCTACCACATTTCCTGAGTTTACATTATCGACTATTCGCCCATTTAACTGGCGCTCTATTTGCGTTAGCGCATCCAGATAAAGCGCTTTAGATTCGTCTAATTTTTCTAGTTTTAACGATATATCAGCAGAATTAATTAGGGCGCCTAAATAGGCTGAATTACCGTCATACAAAGCATCGAAAATTCCTTTCGCTTTTAATAGCTTCTTTTCATCTGCATGTTCAGTTTTTATTAAAGATAGCGCACGTTTAAATTGCTCTTCTTCATTCTGAGCTTGTAAGCGCGCAGACTCTAACAGCGGATCAGATTCAATAACTGGCTGTTTAGCTGCACAGCCAAGTAAGAAAATAAAACCAGCCATAATGATTAGTTTTTGACGAGTTAGATTAGTGAAGAACATTGATTAACTCCATCGACGCTTCATCTTTGGCGTACCGACCTGGTAATAATTTACGCAGTTCAACAAAACTCTTTTTAACCCAATCATCGTATAAACCGTTCCAAGACCGGCTGGCATTTTGTTCATGTATGTCGATCGCATTATCTTCAAAAGGATACACCTGCTCTTCTAATAAAATTTCATATTGCTCTAACTCTAATTCGTTTAAATTATCGGGACGATCAGAGTTCATTAAGGATTGACTTAAATGACTATACAGCTCTGCCATTCTAAAACCTGCTTCAGTGGAAAAGTCAGAAATGCCGTAGGAGGCTGTTTTTTGATACGCCTTCAGTGCTTTTTCTAGGGCTTTGGTTTTCTTGCTTAAGCTTTTGTCTAAAGGCAGGCTCAACTTAATCGCCTTGTATTGTATAAAAGCATCATTTGCGAGCACACTTGATGCGCTTGCCGCTAAATAACGCATACGGTCATCTGCTTTACCACCGAGTTGATCAACCGTTTTCATCTGTTTGGCTAGCCAAAAACGACGTTTAAGTGGATCACCCGTTTGCTCATATAACTCAGCCAATCGGTTAGCTGCCTCCATATAAACATCGGCAGGTTCGGGGTATTTATTTGCATACGCGCGGTAACTTAAAATTGCTTCGGTATGATTCTCTGCTTTGTCATAGAGTTCAGCGACAATAAAGGAAATATCCTGTTTTTCTTGTTCTGTTTTAGCCAGTGCAATCATCCGTTTCAATTCATCTGCCGCTAAAGACCACTGTGCGGTTTCTCGATAAGCCAAAGCTAATTTAGCAGGCAAGGTATTGATTAAAGCATGCTGAGGATAAGCTATTCTAAAATCACTAAGTACTTGAATAGACTCAGGCCATTTTTTTAACTCGATCAAATAATTTGCAGCATCATATTCAGCATTTTGACGAAGTGTCGACGTCGGTGCGACTTTGCCTACTCTTAATAACTGCGCAACCGCGAGTTGTTTTTTATCTTCTTTCAAGAGTATTTCAGCTTGTTTATAAACGCTAGCCGCTAAATTTTCGATCAAGGCTAAGCGACGCTTATCTGTTTTCTTCACATTCGCTAAAGCAATTACGTAGGCATTTTCTGCTTCTTGATAGCGATTAAGCGCATACAAACTATGCGCCTTAATTAAATAGGTTTCTTGTAACTGAAACTGGCTTGCCTTAGGTGCATGCTGAAATGTGCTAGGCCACGCTATTAATTTATTTGCACTTTTTAAGGCCAATTCAAACTCTTTTTGATTAAATTGATAACTTAAGGCCACGAATAACACATCTAGTGCGCGTTTATCTTTAGGGTGCCCAGCCACAAAACGCAGCCGGTTAGCCTGCTCTACCCTTAACCATTCTTTCTGAAGCTCGGGCGCCAAACTATTCCAGGTTTTACTAAACGCTGTGTAAGCGACAATAACCGCATAGGCTGCTTCTGACGCTTCGGGAAAGTCCGGGTAGTCGTAACCCACTTGTTCATAAGCTCGAATCGCGTTTAACCAGTTTTGAATTTTGAATTCACTTTCAGCCAGTAAAAATAACCGTTTCGCGTTTAGGGGGTGATTTGGGAAGGCATCTACAAACTGCCGGTTATAGGCACTGGCTTGGGCAAAATGCGTTTGCATATTCTTCGAAGGCGATTGCGCTCTTGGGGATAATTTCTTTTCAGCCGTTTGACCTTTGATATAACTAATATCAGCCAGTTCAATCAAGAAGGTTTCTAAGTAAGTTTTACTAAAAGCTAGATGATCTGTGACTGAATACGCAGGAATTTCCACTGGATTATCGAGATGATAATTCCAAAAACTCGAACCTAAACCATAACGTTCGACAAAGCTGACTTTTTCATCATAGATAGTCGTTTTAAATTTGGCTTTTGCAAGCGTATCGATCACCTTGATATGGTAACGAGGCGCCCATAAATGCAGTGGATGGCGTTTGATAAACGCCCGGTAGACGTCGATCGCATTGGTGAATAATTCTTTATCTAAAAGCAAATCACTATAGTGAGAATACACCAGCACTTCATAATGTTTCGCGCCAACTCGATCAAAGAGTGTCGCTAAACTTTGCGCCCCATCCAAGTACGAAAAAGATAAGCCCATCACCCGCAACAAGTCATTCACTAAGGTTTTTTGATGTAATTCAACCCATGTAAGGTCTGTCACGATCAGGTCGTTATGCGCAGCAAATACCCTATCCAAAACCTGTGAGAATTTAACTAAAGCAAGCGCATAATCATTTTGTTTAAAGATACTCCAGCCAAGCATATAATAAGCATTGGTTAAGAACGTCTCGTCTTCTGTTGCTATTGCTGATGTGAATGCTTGCTGAGCAAATTCATACTCAGACCAGGCAAAGAGTATTTCACCACGACGAAACTGCACTTCAGACAAATACGGCGTAGTTGGGTATTCAGTCACTAAGCGAGTCAGCGTATCGAGATTTTTCTCTGCTTCACCTTTCAACTCGTAGGTCTTTGCTAATTGATAAAGCACCTTATCGTTTTCTGCACGTTCCGGGTATTTTTCTAACAACCCTGAATAGGCAGAAATGGCGATATCAAGCTCATCTTTCGCTTGTTCTGCCATCAACTGCTCGCCCTTTTGTAACTTTAAATCTGCCAGGCGATGCAATACTTTTAACTGTTTTTCCGGGTCATTTAATAGCGGTAATAATTTTGTATAGTTATCAATTACATCAGAAACATCTAGTTTGGTCAGCTCCGTCTTAGGCAAGTTAATAACAGCAGGCTGTAATGATTCCAAACTGGTTTTAGCTATATCGCCTGTGCCATCAGAAAATAAAAATAACTGGCATGCAGAAAGCGCAAGACTCAACAGCACTAAACTAATTGATTTTAAACAAGAATATGAAAGGCGCATTATTGCTCACCCTCCACTTTTTGTGTTTCATTATTCAGTTCTGTTTGACGATCATTGACTTGATTGATATAGCGTATTTTCCCTTCAACTAGCAATCTATCTGACACTCTTGCTAATGCTTCACGAGACGCTAATAAGTATTGCCCGATTTCAGCAAGTTGGTTTTGCATAGCGTCATCAACTTGAGAAATAAGTTTCTGACTAGAGTCGGCCAAACTGTCATTCAATGCATTTTTTAAAGTCTGGAGCCTTTCCTTGCCTGACGACACTCTTTCTACAAATTTAAGGTGAGTATCATCAAGTTCTTGTTCGGTATCCAGCAACTGATATTGTTGACGAAATATATCCATTTCTGCCTGAAGCGCGTTTAATTCTTTCTCTGCGCGCCATCGGTTCACTGAAAATTCATCATATACCCACCAATCGAAATAGGCTTTTGCTCGTGCAAATCGAGTCGCATATTGTGCTTTTTTCTTATGATCATGGGGCAATGTTTTTAATCTTTCTTGTGCTTTTTCAAGGCGTTTATAATAAGCAATTTGCTCATTTGTCATGAAAAAATAGGCATCTTCCGTGTTAATAGCTGTTTCGATTTCTTTTTTGAACTGCTGTTCTTTTTGAGCCCAAAGCTCTACCTCTTTCAATGCTAATTCAGCTTTGGTCGCTTTCAGCTTTTGCTGGCGAGACAGTAAACGGGTTTCTAACATATCTTCAAATGAAGATAACTGTTTTTCCCAACGAAACATTGAATTCTTTATAAGGTAGAGTTCATGCAACTCACTTAATTGTCTTTGAAATGTTTCACCGGTTAACAGCTTCACGAAGTTAACGTTTAGTTTGGGTGCTAATACCCGACCATAAGCGTCTTTTTCCATGCGTTCAGAACCGATAATATTTTTAAGATTTAGTGCTTCCAAGAGCACATCTTCTGACAGGTTCTGCCTTTCAAGATCCAAGTCTGCCTGAAGTGTTTCATACTTAGATACCGCTGCACGATAAGCCTCTAAAGCCAAAACAGGTTCATTGAGCTGCTCATATAAATAAGCCAACGCATAAGGTGTTTGTTGTTGCCACGGATTAAGTAGTGTTTTTTGGTTTAAAGCCGTTAACGCTGACAGCGCTAGATCATGGCGTTGTAAGTTACTGGCGGAAATGGCATATGCAAACAGTGCTTGGTCTGAAAAAACGCTATCTTTATCCACATTTTTTAAGATGTTAAAGGCTAATTCATTTTGACTGTTTTGAAGATAGAGCTGACCCAGTGACAGCAAAGATTGATTGTAAAGTGCTTTTAGCTCCATCGCCAAATCGACTCTACCTGTCAGGTTTTCTGACTTAGTATTTCGCCATTCCCCACCCTCTCGCTCCAAGGCCAGCGCATTAACAAGCTTTCGAAATGAAGCAATTGCAAGCTCATTACCTGGCTTACCTATTAATGAAACAGCTTGATTATAACGAATGTAATAGCTGAAGACATGCCCGTCAGGTAATGCGTTAATCGACACAGTTGAACGACTTAACAAGGCCGGATCAGGGGTTTCTTTATTTAAATTAAAAGAAACAATTTGAGACTGAATATAAACAAGTTCGTAAAACTTCTCTTGGGCATCTTCATTTAAGGCGCTTATATTTATCTTATCGAAACTATCCAGTGATTCAGAATAGTTTTGCTCTAAATAAAATACTTTACCCAAATAAAACCAGGCTAAGTTTCGATCCGGTATTGATAGTTTTTCTTTTAATAAGCTTTCAAAGATGTTTTTAGCTTCTTGAGTCATGCCATAAGAAAGCAGTAACCCCCCTTCGACAAGATCGGGGTGATCTCCATGCCCTTTAATACCCCCTTTTTGTTTGGCGACATTTAGCAAACTTAAGGCGTCAAAAGCATTACCTTGATGATACTCATATAACACACCACCATAACTTAAGTCTTTTGCACGATTTGGTTTTTCAGCATTATTCATCACAGAGGCACTAAAACCAGAAGCATTAATACTCGCTGCCAATAAGCTAAGGCCTAGAACAATGGACTTGGCTTTTGTGAAAACGGGTCGTTTAAGCAACTTCAAATCACTCTCCCACTCACTGATCCCACTCGACAACACTCACTAAAGGCTGATAACTTTCAGACTGGTCTTCTATACGGATCTCTAGCGCTGTTAATTCTGTATCTTTCTCGATTGTTTTAGATGCGGCTAACTTATAGTCTTTTTTATTGGGGCCAATACCATACAACACAGCAGTCACTTCATGTTCGCCTGTTTTTAAATTCCCCATAAACAAGCGCTGCATTCCACCTCTTTTTAGCGCCTCTAATTGTCTTTCTGTATACAAATGGGAAGCGATGATTTCGTCATCTACTTTTAGGCTAACACTATCCAGATTAAAGAATTTACCCGTCGAAAAACTCAAATAAACAACCAGCTGGGTATTGGCAGGAAACAGTAAATCTTCTTCAAGAATAAACAAATCCCGATTCAACTTAATCACTTGTTTTTTGAGCGCTTCAACGCTTAACGAAACTTGTTGTTCGGGCGCTTGATTGTCACCGCCTGTTTCTATACTCACGTTTTCAGCGATTGATTCTGCGGGTGCTTCTTCGGCCAGAATGTTAAACGAAAATAGCGCTAGTGCAGAGAGTAACCAAGCTTGTCGTCTCAAGGGTTTGGCTAATCGGGTATATATCGTGGTCATGTTTAATCCTTTCCCATTACGGCGATCTAATTTGGTTTGTTAGCGCAGTCTAATATTCAAAGGTGAAAGATAGTCGGGTCACCCAGGCATCAAACCCATATAAAGGTTCTTCACCGGGGGTCACCGAAGGTTTAGTCACATCTCTAAAATTGTCATAGGCAAATTTCATATAATCGACCAAGGCGGTAAATTTCACTTTATCAATATGTGGAATAACCCCTTGGCCAAATTCATAGGTGATGCCACCGCCAACAGTGAAATCTGAAAAGGTACTTAACTCTTTATCGCGCCCCATATATTTTTCTGCATCTTGAAAGGGGAATAAGTCTTTATAGAAGTCTGCTTGAGTCTGCGAGTAGTAACGGTATCGGCCTTCTATCGTCCAGCGTGTTGATAATGGATGGACATACGCCAGCTCATAGGTATGGGCGCTTATGCCCCAACTATCATTAAAATAACGATATTCTGCTTTTAAAGCGGCGCGATATGGCAAGTAATAAAGAGCACGCATCGCAATGGCATAACTGGTTCGCGTTTCTGGGTACACTTCCGTTGCGTTACCAAAACCAGCGGATGGATTGCTTGAATCTAAAAGGAACCGATAGCTTCGATAAGGGTTATTTAAATAGCCCTTATCGGTAATCATTTCCAGATTAAAATCTAACAGGGAATTTTTAGTCAGAATCTGACTGAGCCCGATTTTATAAATATCTCTTTCAGCGTCTTCCGAGAAGTCGTTATTTATTTTGCCAACATCATCTTGCCCCTTCACATAACCAAGGCTTAAGGTCGATAAGTCACCAAAAAAGCTTTGGCTTATTGATAAAAAACCACTGTTTGCTTCGAAGTCATTTTCAGTACTATTGGTAAAGCCTGCACTCACTATTGTTTTATCATGCAAGTAATCAACACCCACGGCATATTCTGTTCTTTCCTCTTTATATTCACTGGCTGTTGCAAGCACATCAATTGAGGCGGCTGAAACCGAGTCGACGTAGTAGTGGCCATTGACTGAAAAGTCGGTGCCGATACTTTTTCTCACAAGAATAAAAGGCCCGTTAATATCCATTCCGCCACCATCATAGTTATGATAAACCACATCCACCGTATCGGGCGCTAAAATGGCTGCTGAAGCTAAAGAAGCAAAGGCATAGCAGTTGACAATAATTAACAATTGCAAACAGACTTTAAAAAAAGGCTGTTTGCCTTTCGCTGATAATTTTGGAAATACCAAGTTTGCTGCCCTAGTTACAACCACAGCCACCTCCTGAACCACCTTCTGCACCACGCGCAGATTCTCTTGCTTGGTATACATGGTGAATATAGGAACCAGCTGCACCATGCCTATCTATGTTCATTATCGGGTCTGACAAATTACTTCGTTCATAGGGTTTCACCCAAGGTTTAATATCACTGCAAGCCGATAAACCTGAAAGTAATATAACGAAAGCAAAAAGCCTATAAAACACGGCGTTAATGTGTCGTACTGAAGCAGTTTTCATGCTGAATTCTCGTCTCGAGGATTAATACGCAGCGTCACCATCATTTACTCGCGAATAAGCGCTTTAACTTGTTTGGCGTACTCATCTTCATAACCGGGCTTATAACCCCGGTGATGAAAGCGTTTATTACCGTCACGATCTATTAATACCGTCGTTGGCATGGCATCAACCTCATACATTTCACTTACCTTGCTTTGATTGTCGTATAAAACAGGGAAATCGACGGGTACCGCGGTTAAAAAGCGGTCTGCATCGGCTGAGTCCTCATCGACATTGACCGCCAGAATGGTGAAACCTAAATCTTTGTACTCTTCATAAATGTCATTCATTAAAGGCATTTCTTGTCGACATGGAGCGCACCACGACGCCCAAAAGTTCAACATTACCACCTCACCTCTTAGGTCTTCCAAACGCATATTTTTTCCCTGATTACTTTTAAGCGTGAAATCTGGCGCTGCGCCTGCTACTGATCCTGCCCAGGTGTTTAATGAAAAACTCATTAATATACCGAGACTAAAAAAACCCAGCAGTTTGATTACGTGTGTAATATTCATATTGATAACCTGCATATTTTTGCCTTTTTAAAATACTAGCCAAATTAGAATAATCATTCCCTGAGCCCCACCTTTCAGTCCCTGAGCCCCGTCGAAGGGAAGTACCGATTCCCGCGAAAGGCCAATGCTATCCTTCAAAAGAAAATCGAGATTCCCGTGCTCAATTCGGTATTAATACTGTTCTTTTCATCACCTAATAAATCAATTTTGTAGATGTGCTGCCGTGCACTGACATGCCATGCAAATACATCATTGAGTAATACCTGGTACCCTGCACCGTAGTTAATTGTAAAGCGGTTATCATCGGCAAATTCCGTTGCACCTAGGCCCATGAGTAAATAAAAATTGGTATTAAAGGTATAGCTTCGCGCAAAATAAGACTGTCCGGGTAAAATGTTATAGCCAACATTGACGTTATAGTAAGTATATTCACGTTCACTATTTGTTAGTATTTTTACTTGGCCCAGTTGTTCTGCGCTGGTTTCACCTGCATCGGCAAAGCCTACATTTGCCTCGAAAAATATATCTTCACTGAGGTGATAAGCCAGTCGAGCGCCATAAACCAGAGATGATTCAAAATCTTCTATATTGATCGTGCTGACAAATGTACCTATTTCAAAGTTTTCTGAATCAATTAAGGCTTCGTTAATCACAAGGGGCTCAACATCAGGCTCTATCAAGGGTCTCTCTTGTGCATATGTGATGCCAGACAAACATGCTGATAAGCTTAAAGAAATAGCCAAAATTTGTTTTAGAAAAATACGCTCAGACCTAGTTTCCATTCGATTGCTTCTTCGTTAGTTTCTCGGTTCGTAAATATTTTGTAGTCTTTCACTTCAAACCTTAAAAAATACCGGTTACTCAGGTAATAACGCACACCAGCACCAACATTTAAAGTATCTTCATTTCGTTCGGATTCATTCGATAAGGTTGCTTTCGGCTTAATAAATATTTTCCCCGCACCAAGCGTAAAGAACGGCGAAAACCGCCAAGTTGGAAATACTTGATGCACAATATTTAGACTCAACAATTTGCTCTCTGAGGCCTCACCCAACACTTGCGAAGCCCAAAGCTCCAGCGATAAGTTGTCTGTCATCCAATAGCCAACATAAGCAGAATTTACTGACGATTTATCGAAATCACCCGCCAATAAACCGGCTTCCCAGGGGTGGGTATTAAAATCTTCAAATTTGGGTTCATCCAGCATCACAGGGGAACCCGCCAGATTTTGCATTTTCTGAACATCAGCCACACTCACCCACCCGGTTCTGCCTGTTGAATCTTTAACGTTTACCCAATCTGTTTTTCGCGAAATAATCGTGAGTGTTTCGCCACGTTCACTGACATGAAAAACCGGGTATCCGGTTGCAGGGCCAGACCTTAAATCAACAAAAGGTTCGGCAACTCGCAGCACTAATACTTGCTCAGCTTCAGAGCTAAAAAATGACCACCAAGAAGAGTCATTTGGCTTCTGAATTCCATCCGCATAACTATTGAAAGCGGTAAACAAGGCACCAATACAAATAACAAACTTCGTCATTATTGATTTAGGCCTGGTTTTAAAGCTGAAAAGGTTCAATCCATTTATCCTATTAATTTGCCGGTGCTAAAAATGGGTTATTAAAGTACTGTGCACCTAAGTCCAGCCATTCTGATAGTAGTTTCAATTCTGCTTTTGAAAGATACGCTTCGTGCGCACCACCTGTTTCAAATAAATTCATAAAGCGTGCACTGCTTAGGGCACCATTTGTCGACATGCTTGCACCAACAGGAACGGGTGCAAGAATAGGCACCTGTATCACGACTTGATCACCATTTTCGTCAAGAATTGGATTCCCTTCATTATCCACTTGAGGCACATCGTTAAAGTTACCTGTTTCGACCATACGATCAACTAATACGCTGCCAACTAATTCAACTTCATTATCATTAAATAATAATTCTCTATAAGACTTGAAGTGATCTGGCTCATCGGTCGATAGCCCATTACTTAGGTCTAGTTGCCCTTCTGGCACTCTTAAATCACCCATATCATCGGTATTGGTATGACAAGAGGTGCAGGTTCTAACATTCGCACCATCGATTCTTTCAACAGCCCAAAGTGGATGAATATGCTCTTCATAGTTCACCACGATTCGGCAAAATCTTTCCCATTTCGATAAACATTCACTTTTAAAAATAGGCACTGGCGTTTCTAAATTATTATAAGCATAGCTAAAACTATCAGAAGGGCTAGCCGTCCATTCATCATCAAATACAATATCGGATGTTAATCTTCTAATAGCATTATTTCTTTTAGCATATGTCTCTGCCATGGTATCAAAGAACACATCATTCATAACCTCTAGAATTAGTTCATCACGTTTAGCCTGATTCATTGGATACGGTTCAATTACAGGTGTTGGAATAATAGTACTCAACTGCCCTGTATTAATTGAACTAGGCTGAGCATCTACTCGACCATGCGGCACTTCACTATTTCCACTATGGCAGCCTATACATTCGAGCGTTTCACCGGGAGCAACCTGCAACCAATTTTGATGACGCTGAGAGGTACGCTTACCATCGGCATTCAGAATACTAATAGCGAAGGGCACATTTGCAGGAACCGTCACTTTTACTGAACCATCTGGTTCAACAGGCGCATAGCCCAGAATTTCTCGCATGAGCTGTGCTCTGCTCCTGCCAAAAGCCGTATTATTAAAATCGTAAACGTCATCACTTGGAATAGATACCGGTTTTTCAATACGGATAAAACGCTGCGGTCTTTGATCTGGGGTGGTTTGAATAGGATCAGCCAACACATCAATGCCTGCCACCGATGTATCAACACCATCAAAGTCATAAACACTTCGTATATGAATCACACCCAAACCATCGTTTAATAAAGATGCATCTATCGAAGACGGGTCACTAATATAACTATCGGGAATAGGCCTCGCTTTTAATAAAACAGCTTCATCAAACACGAAGCCTGATTCTGATAAGTCAATCGGTAATTGGGTATCATTCGTGGCGTCGTAGATCCATAAACCATACAAAGGATCGGCCGCTTCATAGTCGTCAGAATCTAATTTTTCTTGAGTACAAAATTCTGCCGGGCCTGTCTGGTTTTCACCTTCATCCGGGTCGATATCTATCAGTTGAACACGACAGACACTCCAGCTAACTAAATATCGATTTGAACCATCATTTAAGGGGAAAAATGCACTATAACTTCCTTTTAAGCCTTGCTCACTAGAGGTATTCAAACCATCAATAATGGCTACTTGCCCTCCCTTTTCAACACTCAGATCAAACATCGTCCCATCGATGGCAACGTCATGCTCAACAAATGCAGAAATATCAATTTCAGTAGGCTGGCTAGAGAAGTTTTCATTTTCAAATTCACGAAGCTGGACGGCAATATTGCCATTATCTAACTGCCTAGGAAAAGAAAATTGAACTTGTGTACCGGCATCACCCGAATCATGTGAATGGCGACCATAAACATAATTTAGCCCTGTACCATCCGGGTTTATTTCATATAAGTTATACCCATTTGCAGATGTCTGGCCGGCATTATCCCAACGGCTAAATAGTATCTTTCCATTTTCAAGCACCACCGGGTATAGATCGTGACTTTGATTAAACGTTAACTGCTGAATATCATCACCACTAACTGCTTTGATCGTATGCAACACAAAAGCCTCTACATTTCTGTTTTCATCCAAACCTGAAAATTGTGTCTTATCTTCATCAAGAAGTATGGCTTTTGAAAGACGCTGACGCGTTGAGCTAAAAACAATTAATCCACCGGGTAAATAAGCCGGTGAAATATCATGTCCTTCTTCTGCCGAAACATTGGATTCTATAATGCGTCTCAACGATGAACTGCTTATATCATATTCCCAAATATTCCATTTAGGCTGATCTTCTTCATCAGCATTTTCTATGTCAGGCGCACGCATGGAAAATAATAATTTAGTGCCATCGAATGACACATGCAGGTCTTTAACATCATAAAGAAGCTCCCCATCTTCATTTAGAAAGCTTGGATCAGAGAAGGCAGCAGAACTTATGTCTTTAATTGGCGCATTAGGTGTTGCACGTTCTTTTAAATAAAGCACCGCACCCGGACGAAATTGAGCGGGTTCAGATAAGTCACTCGCAAGCACCTCGCCATCGGCATCCGTTAAGGCGCGCTTAATAAAGGCAATCGGCTGTTCGACAACAACAGGATCTTTTTCAGACCCTGAATTACCCACACTGCAGGCAGATATAAATATTGTTAATACAAGCAGTGTTATTTTCACCGGCAAATGCACGTCAAAAGATAACAACCTGGTATTACGAATATATTGCACAAAATAATTGTTAAGCAGCTCACGAAAACGATGCTGTACACAGTTTAAAACGTAAAATTTTGTAATATCAGATCGCTTCACAATCTTCTCCTTTTTCGACATACTGGCCCGAATTCAGCTACAAGTCCTTGATATAGCGTAGCTTGATGCGAGCATTAGACAAGGAATATATGACTAAGTATGTCGTGTTCCTCTGTACTTTCCACATCACTTGCGTTACCCAATGTAATCCTGAGGACTACCACACAAAACACCTATGAGTTTATCCACTACACTCTAAATACGGAAAACTTCAGTCTAGCTTTACAGCGACACTTCTTGAGGGAAATTGATATGTCAGTCTCTAAACATGTAAACCGGTTCACTACAGCACTCGGCCCAGTTTTGGTTTGCTGTTTGTTTAGCGTAAGCATTCAATCTGTTGCTGACGAACGCGATCAAGCTAAACGTATTCATGATCGAATAGCAGGCGTCCCCCCCTCTGCGGCTATTTTAGATGATATGGCCGCAGATATTCTTGCAGGGCGCGCAGAAGATGCAGCGTATACGGCCATGGAACATACTTCCTTCTATGATGTAACCTTAAAGAATTTAGCTGCCCCTTGGACAAATGAAGCCATGACCAAATTTGTGCCCTTAAACGATTACACTGCCACCGTGATTGGTTTAGTGAGAGATAATGCCGATTTTCGAACCGTCTTATATGGCGATGTACTCTATGAAGCAGATGCATCATTAGCTTTAACACCCTACTCGACTCAAAATAACCGGCATTACGAAGAATTAGAAAATGGCGGCTACAGTCTGAAAGACAACTTGGTATTGGTTAACCAATCTGCACGTAATGGCATACCGGCAGACGCAACGGCCGGTGTAATGACCTCACGTGCCGCAGCGAAAGCCTTTATGATTGACGGAACAAATCGGGCACTTTTTCGATTCACCGTACTAAATCACCTTTGTAATGACATGGAGCAACTAAACGATACCAGCTTACCTTCAGATAGAGTTCGTCAAGACGTATCACGCAGCCCTGGCGGTGATAGCCGAATTTTCTTAAACAGCTGCATTGGTTGCCATAATGGCATGGACCCGCTCACGCAAGCATTTGCCTATTACAACTATGAATATAATGCCGATACCGACCCTGAAGGTGAAAGTGGTCGCATAGCCTACAATGATGTCGGCATGATCGATGCGTTTACTCAAAGTAGAGTCCAGAAAAAATATCGTAACAATGCAAGTAACTTCGAATATGGTTACGTCACCGAGGATGACCGCTGGGACAACAACTGGCGACAAGGCCGTAACCAGTTACTTGGCTGGGATGGCACACTACCGGGTTCTGGTAACGGTGCGAAAACCATGGCTCAGGAGTTAGCGCACTCTGAAGCATTTGCCTCTTGTCAGGTCAAAAAAGTATTTAAAGATGTCTGTCTTCGTAGCCCCGTCGATACTCAAGATAGAAATCAAATTAATGTCATGACAAGCAAGTTCAAAACGAATAACTATAGCTTAAAGCAGGTCTTTGCTGATAGCGCTACTTATTGCATGGGAGAATAAGGGTATGAATAATTTGATATTCAGTACGAAATCAACTCAGTCTTCCTTTATTCTGGCAATAATGAAAAGCCTGAACAAATACAGCGCATATTTTTCAGTCGTTGTTATCAGTTTCTTACTCTCTGCATGTGGCGTAGATAGCGGTGCTGACAACCTGGAAAATGTAGATAGCAATGCCCAAGGCAACGGATCATCCACTACCTATTCTGGCCCGGCGCCGTTAAGTGAAGATGCTCAGAATTTCAAACTAAGTCTGTGGGACAATATAGTCATATCTGGCAGATGCGTTGATTGTCATAACTCAGAAACGAACGGACAAAACCCTTTATTTGCCGACTTTGCCAACGTAAACACCGCCTACACAGCAGCAAATACCATTGTAAATCTGGACGACCCAGCGACTTCTCGCATGATCACCAAAGTTGAAGAAGGGCATAACTGCTGGTTAACCAGTGATTCAGCTTGTGTTGATATACTAACGCGTTACATTGAAAGCTGGGCAGGTGATGCAGCAGGTGCAACAACCGAAATAAAGCTGCGCGCACCACAGATTAAAGACCCTGGCGCCACCAAAACCTTTCCTGATGATACGTCTGCCTTTAGCACAACCGTATATCCACTCTTAACTCAATACTGCCAGGATTGTCATGTTGAAGGCATTCAAACGCCCTTTATTGCGAGCATGAATATAGACACCGCCTATGATGCGGCAAAAAGCAAAATAGATCTTGAAGTGCCTGCGGGTTCCAGATTAGTCGGCCGACTCCGTAATGAATTTCATAATTGCTGGGGTGGGAATTGCACGACATCATCCGCTGAAATGGAAGCGGCTATTATTACCTTTGTAGATGGCCTAAGCACTGAAAGTGTTGACCCCGACCTAGTAAACAGCAAAGCCTTAACCTTGATTGGCGATGGCTTAGTCGCTAATTCCGGAGGCCGTTTTGAAGACAATATTGTTGCTTTATATGAATTCAAAGAGGGGGATGGCTTTATCGCAAACGATACCAGTGGTGTGGAGCCTGCTCTTAATTTAACACTAAGTGGGAATATTGACTGGGTTGGCGGCTGGGGCATCAAGATTGGTCCTGCGATGACAGACCCTGAAACCAATGCACTGTTAAGAAATGGTAAAGCACAAGGCTCTACCTCTGACAGCGTAAAGCTTTACGATCAAATAAAAGCCACAGGAGAATACAGCCTAGAAGCCTGGGTTGTGCCCAATAACGTATCTCAGGAAGATGCTCGAATCATTACTTACTCTGGCTCAAGCGAGTCACGAAATATGACTCTGGGTCAAAGCCTGTATAACTATGAAGTGCTTCATAGAAGTAGCACAACAGACCAAAACACTGTGTTTGCAACAGCTGATGCCGATGAGCGTTTACAAGCCAGCCTTCAACATGTTGTTATCACCTTCGCCCCGGGCCAAGGTAGAAAAATATATGTAAACGGCCAGTTTACGGGTGATGTAGACCCTAGCGAAGCAGGGAACTTATCAGAGTGGGACAACAGCTTTGCGTTTGTGTTAGGAAATGAAACAGATAGTAATTCCCTTTGGCAAGGTACGCTTAGAATGGTGGCGATTCACAATCGCGCCCTTACCGATACTCAAGTGTCTCAGAACTTTCAAGTGGGTGTGGGTGAAAAGTTCTTCTTACTCTTTAGCATTTCTCATCTAATTGACCCCAGTGACCCAAACACAGCGGATGACTTTATTGTCTTTCAGGCCAGCCAAATGGATAGTTTCAGCTATCTGTTTACCGAACCTTATTTTATCAGTTTGAACGAGAACCCTGAGCTCAACAATATTCCTTTAAAAGGCTTACGTTTAGGTATTAATGGCAAAGTAGCGGGTGTGGCCCAAAGCTTCCAAACCGTGGATATGGTTTTAGATAATAGTTTATATAATAGTGCTACCGGCCAATCCATTTCACGTTTGGGTACCTTAATCGGGATTCAAAAAGGCGCCAGCGATGATGAGTTTTTCCTAAGTTTTGAAAAAATAGGTACATCTTCCAACGTGATCGTGAATGCTGCGCCGCCCTCACCGGCAGCACCTGCTGATGGTGATGAAGCGGCAGACATTGGTTTAAAAACATTTGATGAAGTGAATGCCTCTATGTCAGTCATGACGGGCGTGCCGATCACTGACACGAAAGTTAAAAACACCTTCGATAAAGTGAAGCAGCAATTACCGACGATAGAAAATATTGGTGGTTTCTTATCTGCTCATCAAATGGCCATGACGCAATTAGCGATTCAATATTGCGATGCGCTTGTCGAAGACAGTACGTTACGTGCTAGCTTTTTCCCAAGCTTCGACTTTAACGAAAGCGCCAATACTGTTTTCGATACCGATGGCCGTAACTTGATTATTAACCCCCTATTATCAAATTTGGTCGGCAGCACATTAAACAGCCAACCAACAGATGCTGATATTAAAACCGAACTAAATAGCCTTATGGATACCTTAACGACTTGTGCAAATACAAGTAGTTGCGATAGCCAGAGAACAGGCACTATTGTGAAAGCAAGTTGTGCGGCGGTATTGGGTAGTGCAACTACTTTAGTGCAGTAACCCTTCGATAGAGCTCAGAACGCCAGCAAACGAACATTATTTTTTACTAAAGGAACAGGCTTATGATTATCAAACCTACACTTCGAGAAACGTTTGAAATCAATGCACCATTAAAACACGCAGATCATGCCCGCCCAAAAACGCGGCGAGAGTTTATTTCCCAGGGCTTCATGGCGGGCTCGGCAAGCGTCTTTGGGAGCTCTGTATTTAGTTTATTTGCGAACCCAAACTCCGCACATGCAGCCCTGTCTCCTGACTTGGAAGCACTAAAAAGTAGCTGCGGTATTGCGGTTCAAGGTGCAGGAAAGATTCCTTTTATCTGCTTTGATTTAGCTGGTGGCGCAAACATAGCAGGCTCGAATGTACTCATTGGCGGACGCGGTGGCCAAAAAGACATGCTCAGCACAGCTGGCTACAGCAAATTAGGCTTGCCAGCGGATATGATTCCGGAAGCAACGAATCCAGATAGCATGACAAACGACTTCATCAATGAAGAGTTGGGATTAGCATTTCATTCTGACAGTGCTTTTTTGAGAGGCATACTGGAAAAAACATCGCCAGAGACTCGGGCAAATATTAATGGCGTGGTTATCCCTGCCCGCTCTGAAAATGATACAGGCAACAACCCGCATAACCCGATGTATGGCATATATAAAGCGGGGGCAGATGGATCACTATTAAGTTTAGTGGGTTCTCGAAGCTCTGATTCTGGTGGTAACTCGATGTCCCCAGCTGATTTGATCGATACTTCTGTACGCCCGACCAAAATAGATAGACCGAGTGATGTAACCGGCCTTGTCGATGTGGGTGACTTAGTTGGCTTACTGACACAAGAAGATGCCGTCGCTGTCATGGAGTCAATCCAACGTATCAGTGACAAGAAGATGAACCAAGTCAATACTCAAATAACCAAAGACGATGTAATTAAAGATCTCGTAAGATGTGGCTATGTAAAAAGTGCCGATTTAGCTGATCGTTTTGGTGACCCAGGCTCACTCAATCCTGAAGCTGATGAATTTATCGTCGGTGATACAGGCATTTTCAGCACAAGTGAATTTAATGGCGATAGTGAATTTAGAAAAACAGCTTCAGTAATGAAGCTAGCCGTAAATGGTTTTGCTGGCGCAGGAAATATCACCATGGGAGGTTATGACTATCATACCAGTGATCGAGGTACAGGAGAATTAAGAGATCTTCGAGCTGGGCGCTGTATGGGCGCATGTTTAGAATACGCGGCAAAAATGGGCAAACCTTTAATGCTTTATGTTTTTTCTGATGGCTCAGTCGCGAGTAACGGCATGGTGGATAATTCTGTCAATGGTAGAGGAAAAGGTGTCTGGACGGGTGACAATCAATCAACCGCCTCAGCGTTCTATTTAGTCTATAACCCGACAGGGAGACCCACTGCGCATCGTAATCAGTTAGGCTATATGAGAACCGATGCATCAGTAGAAACATCCTCCTCACCAGCGGCTAACAACGTCAACTTATTAGTACAAACAGTGCTACTTAACTATATGGCCTTGCATGGAGAGGAAAACCTATTTGCAGAAAACAACTATTTTCCGCAACAAGGTCTTGGAAACAGTACGTTGAGAGATACCATGATTGGGTTAGCGCCGATTGTGAATGGAACGATTCCACCTTCTACATAGGCACATTCAACACTTCGATAAACTCCGTACAGGCAGCACAATGAACAATAACGCACCCTGAGAGCCTGTTGAAGGGTCTTCCAAATTAAACTAAGAGCCTCATCGAACATATTTCGACGAAGCTCAATACAGGCATTTCGACACTTCGATAAACTCAGTGCAGGCAGCTCAATAAGCGGGATAATTTAATGAATATCCGGTCTCACTAAATCGTCTGAATAATGTACTTTCCCAAACTCATCGATCAAAATGGCATCAATACCATTTAAGGTATTTATCAAAGCCAAGCCATCTTTAACACCTAAAACAAATACCGCTGTCGATAGCCCATCACTTGTAATTGCATCATTAGCTAAAATCGTCACGCTCATCATACCTTTAACAGGTTTACCTGTTTTGGGTGATAAGATGTGATGCACACGCTCACCTTTTTCATCCATAAAAAAACGCTCATAATCTCCCGATGTAGAAACAGCCGTATTACTTAGTGGAAGCACAATAGACTGCTTAGATTCATCGCGAGGATTTTTAATGCCAATAATCCAGGGAGCACCGCGTTTATCACCTAATAAACGCATATCACCACCGGCACTTAAATGTGCAGAAGTAATACCGTGTTTCTTGAGTATCGCTATTCCCTGATCAACAGAATAACCTTTTGCAATACCCCCAAGATCTAACAAAATGCCTTTTTTGGTAAACCTGACACTATGCTTTTCATCATCTAATAAAATATTTTGATAATGAAATAAATCAAGATTTTTCTGAATTTCATTATTATTGGGTTTTAGTTTTTTCCTGAAGTCATACATATAACCCACCGATGCAAAGGTAATATCAAATGCCCCTTGGCTAAGCTTTGAAATACCCACCGCTGAATTCAATACCGAAAACAAAGCCGGTGAAACAATCACAGCCTCTTTAAACGCAAGACGATTAATACGCGATAATTCAGATGTTTCGATATAACGCGACATTTGTTGTTCTATTCGATCAAACTCTTTAAACACCTCTTGACTGATAGTTTCAGCTTTTTGCTGATTTTCTTCCCAAAAAACTAACTCTATAGGTGTCGTCATAGCTACATAAGAAAAATTTTGCCACTGAGAAAAAGACGGTGGTGACAGAATAAATAAAAAACAAAGAGCACTTAGTTGATATCGCATAGCCATAAGAAAATTATCGTAATAAATAGAATTAAAAGCGTAAGTTTTAAAATTGTGCTTCACAAGCAAAAGAAAAACATTAGAATAGATTTTACATGACTAGCTGAACAGGCGTTCAACAAATAGCATGTATTCTACTAAATTTTGCAAGGAGCACGACCATGAAATTGATTTCAAGCACCCCTAGTATTTTTCTTATTATCCTATTAAGTATTTTCTCGTTTCACAGCTACGCCGACAACGATAGCCCACAGCAGGATATTCAAATATTAAATATTAATTCCGCAAACGCAGAAGATATTTCAAAAGCATTAAAAGGTGTGGGCATTAAAAAGGCCCAAGCCATCGTTGAATACCGTGAGAGTTATGGGGACTTTCAACATATTGATGAATTAACGGCTGTTAAAGGTATTGGGAAGAATACTTTAGCTAAGAATGTGCATTTAATTGGTTTGGAGTAAAAATTTAAATTTTAATTTTCTCCCTGACTATTTTTAAAAAATAAGAAATAATCAGGGAGGATTAAATATTTTAACTTCAAATTTGAAAGAACATAGCAATATACATTTAATGGAATGGTTAACACATCGTTTTTTCCAAGCCTTATTCTTTAACTACCTTAGATCGACCTAGCCATAAAAAATAACCAGAAGGCAACACGAAAACAACTGTCATCGAGACAACTAACAAACGATCTATTATTGCAACACTGGCAGCCAAACCGCCATCAACCCCCATAAATACAGCACCAGCCAAAATTGAACCTTCTCGCAAGCCAATACCACCTGGAGTTAGCTGAATAATTAATGTTGATTCTGCAATTACACCTAAAATTAGAGCCGTTTGCCAATCCAATTCCTGACCAGCGAGCATAAACAGCAACCATAGTCGTACAACACGAAGCAAAATAACACCACAATAATATATGACTAGCAGTAAAATTAACTTGGGGCTACTCGATATTTTTTCAAACGCATCTGCAGACGATATTAATCGTTTACTTAAAGAACTTGGAAAAGCTCGCATTGCAGAGGGTGTCTGCAATATTAAAACTAATGAAATAATAAATATTACACTATATATGACCAGTAATATTAGCCCAAAATCTTCTATATCAAGTGCTATAACTGTAGAAATCATACCAAGTAGACTAACAGCCATAGCGGAAATAAAAAACTGTGGTGTCGCTAAGGCTGAAATCTCAGACCAGCTAACACCGGCACGATCCTTAATTGCCTTAATATAGACAGCCAATCCAGATAGCGGCAATATCTGATTAGCAAACGTACGAACCCAGCCAATCCAGAAAGCATCCATTCTACTTATCTTAGCCTCAAAAACGGATAAAGGTAACACAGTAATTTCTGCATAAAGCAATCTAACGAATAAAGTTATTAATGCCCATATAACTACCCCCATAAACCCAATCTGGGTAAATATTCGACTTAACTCTTTAAAATCAATCCAGAGAAAAAGCATGCAAAGCATGAATAAGCCTATTATCCAGGAAAAAATCTTAACGGCACGAACCTTCATTCCAACGCCTCCACACTCAATCCCCCTATATAACGATTTTTAAGTAAAGCATATATGGCTATAGAACCCTAAGAACACCAAAGGTAATTAACCAAAAGTTAGCGTAAATAAACTTGGCACCTATGTTAAATTATAAAATCACATGAAGCAGAGCTTAGGACAGGACAGGAAATGAATATACCGACTCAATTAAGAAGAATTTATACAAAACTTCTGCCTCTTTGGTTAAGACAACGAATAGAATCTACATTATTGCCCGCATATCCAAGAGAATATGATAAGAATCAGTATATTTTCATACATATACCTAAAACAGCTGGCAAATCTATTATCAGCAAACTCCATAACAGAGGCGCCACTCATCTTTCTTATTCAGACTACGAAGATATTTTGGGAGATAAAATTAACGACTATTTTGTCTTCACAGTGTTAAGAGATCCTGCTGATAGATTCGCTAGCGCTTACAGTTACCTCAAAGCGGGCGGCAATCAATCCAGAGAAGACCAAGAATTTTCACACAGGTGGATAAAAAATAAA
>CAXBDA010000043.1:0-26294 GCA_963974595.1 uncultured Oleiphilus sp.
ATGGTGCCCGGGGCCGGAATCGAACCGGCACGGTGTTGCCACCGAGGGATTTTAAGTCCCTTGCGTCTACCAATTTCGCCACCCGGGCATGGGAGGCTTCCACTTTAGTTCCGACTTTGCCTTCACTAAAAATGGAGGCGCGAGCCGGAGTCGAACCGGCCTACGTGGATTTGCAATCCAGTGCATAACCGCTTTGCTATCGCGCCTTTCACTAGATATCTTTCTAGCTTTTTAACAAAAAAGCTCGGTAGAATCCGAGGTTTTTTGATTTGGAGCGGGAAACGAGATTCGAACTCGCGACCCCAACCTTGGCAAGGTTGTGCTCTACCAGCTGAGCTATTCCCGCGTTTAACCTGGTCTTAATTTGCTAGTAATACAATCGTATTTTACGCTTATATTTAAACTTGTAAGCGACTTATACAATTGCTGTGTCGCTGAATTGGCGCATATA
The DNA here is from genome assembly GCA_963974595.1 of uncultured Oleiphilus sp. GTDB lineage: Bacteria > Pseudomonadota > Gammaproteobacteria > Pseudomonadales > Oleiphilaceae > PZPK01. Next base: position 452 of record CAXBDA010000043.1, read on the forward strand.
TTAACGGATTCGATTCGAGAGTCAATAGAAGAAATTAATAATGAACCATTTTTTTAAAACAAGCTTTAATTACGTTTATTATTTAATCAAGATGATTATTTTTCATCCGCAAAGAGATAAACCCAAGATGCTGTTAGGTACTGGTACATTGACCAAAGCGTTAAGCCTGATGCGATATACATCAAAATAATACCTGACCAAAATATCCAAGTTTCCAAGCTACCCAATAACAACAATAAAATTGCCCACATCTGGCAGGCTGTTTTGAGTTTACCCATAAACGATACGGCAACATTATCGCTTTTACCGCGCTCTGCCATCCACTCTCTTAACGCTGATACGACAAGCTCTCGACCAATAATAATCATTGATGGCACTGTCACCCAAACACTTTGATAATTTTCTATAACAACAGCTAAGGCGATAGCAACCATTAGCTTATCTGCAACAGGATCTAAAAAAGCGCCAAATGGCGTTGTTTGATTCCACTTCCTGGCTAGATAACCATCAAACCAATCGGTGCCTGCTGCAATCGTAAACACAATAGCGCAGGCTTCATAGTTCCAGCTAAAAGGAAGATAATAAGCAATAACAAAAACTGGGATTAAGACAATTCGTGAAACCGTCAGGATATTAGGTAAATTCATCGTTGCGTTCTACTTATGCCTTATTTAATGATTTTCTTAAAGTTAATGGCGCCATTATGCGCTATGTAGTGAGAGATGAATATGCTCCGCTAAAGCTTCACTTATACCAGAGACTTTTGAAATTTCTGCTGCGGAAGCCGTTTTGATATTAGAGACACTCCCAAAGTATTGCAAAAGCGCTCTTCGCCTCTTAGCCCCTACCCCCTCTATATTTTCTAATAAGGACTGCTTTCTTGTTTTATCTCTTCTTGCTCTATGGCCTGTAATCGCAAAACGATGCGCTTCATCCCTGATTTGCTGAATCAGATGTAAGCCTGAATTATCAGAATCACAATCGATAGTTTTCAGGCTCTTATCAATTTGCGGTACCAGTAAGGTCTCAAACCCAGGTTTACGCGTAATGCCTTTGGCGACACCAAGTACATTAATTTGGGGTAAGTTTAACCTGTCAAAGACATCTAATGCCAGATTTAGTTGCCCCTTACCGCCATCAATGATAACTAAGTCGGGCCATTTTTCATCTCCAGATTTAAGATTACGATAACGCCTTTCTAGGGTTTGTCGCATGGCTGCATAATCATCACCTGGCTCTATGCCATCAATATTGAAATATCGATAATCGGCTTTCAGTGGGCCATTTTCATTGAATACAACACAAGAACCGACTGTTTTTTCACCAGAACTATGACTAATATCGAAACATTCCATTCTTTTAGGTCTTGATTCTAAACTCAGTAATCGACTCAAAGAATCATAACGGTGAAACATTTGCTGTTTATCTAGCAGATGTGTGGCTAAGGCACTTTCGGCATTCGTTATTGCCATTTTTTGCCATTGCGCTTTGGCTTGTTTTACTTTGTAAGAAAACTTAACTTTACGCCCAAGTGTTTTATATATCGCCTCCTCAACAAGGTCGCTATTTTCAAAACCCGCACTTAAGACAACTTCTTTTGGAAGGTCACGTGTAAACGCCTGCCCCACATAGTACTGAGAGATGAAAGACTCAAGCATATCCTGCTCTGATAAATCTAAAGATATTTTGGGATAATAGTTTTTGTGGCCTAGAATGCGACCTTTTCTGATTAACAACATAGAAACAACCACAACACCTGACGAAATCACCAAGGCAACCACATCGACATCATATCGTCCAGACTCAGCTGACTGACTCTCTTGAACATGACGTAAATGTTCTATTTGATCTCGTAGCTCAGTAGCCGTTTCAAAATCTAAAGACTGAGCAGCATTTTCCATTTTCTGAATTAGATTCTGAATTATTTCAGGGCTTTTACCTTGCAAAAACATTTCAACATGATGAACGTCCTGTGCATACTCTTCACGACTCACAGCACCGACACAGGGCGCTTTACAACGTTTAATTTGATATTGCAGGCAAGGCCGAGAACGATTTTTATAAAAGCTTTCCTGACACTGACGCACTTTAAATAACTTTTCGAGTAAACTTAAACTTTCACGCACAGAACCTGAACTTGGGAATGGACCAAAATATCGCCCGACTTTACCAAGTGTTTTGGCCCGTTTCATAGAAAGCGAAGGAAAAGGCTTATCTGTCGCTAAATAAATATACGGGTAAGATTTATCATCTCTTAATAGAATATTATAAGGTGGTTTTAGCTCTTTGATTAAATTCTGTTCGAAAATTAAGGCTTCGGTTTCACTACTGGTAATCGTTATTTCGATATGGGTGATTTTTTTAACTAGAGACTGCGTTTTAACCGGCTGTGCAGTTTTTAAGAAATAATTAGAAACACGAGATTTAAGATTCTTGGCTTTACCAACATATAGAATATCGCCCTTCGCATCATACATTCGGTAGACACCGGGTGCTTTGGTTAATTGCGCCAAGAATGACTTGGCGTCAAATTCAACAGAAGCCTTATCGGCATTAGCAGGATGTGAGATGTGCTTATTTTGGTCTATCGACATCTAGCAGACCGTTTCGAACAGCTAATAAGGTAAGCTCAACATCACTGTTGACGTTTAATTTTTCAAATATTCTATACCGATAACTATTTACTGTTTTAGGACTTAAACATAGTTTATCTGAGATATTTTGGACTTTCTGGCAGTCCATAATCATCATGGCAATCTGCAATTCACGTTCAGAAAGAGAATCGAACATGGAATCTTTTGTTTTATTTAACGCCATCATTTGAGCAATATCAGAGCTTATATAGCGTTCGCCCCTATAAACAGATTTAATGGCTCGAATAATTTCTGAGATATGGCTATTTTTTGATATGTAAGCTGATGCTCCCGACTCCATGACATGTGCAGGATAGGGGTCATCAATACACGCCGTCACCACCACAATTTGGGTATTTTCGCGCACTCGTTTAATCCGGCGTGTCGCTTCCAAGCCACCTATACCGGGCATTTTCAAGTCCATCAACACAACATCCGGGCCACTTGCTCTTAACATATCTAACACTTCTTCTCCTGAAGATGCCTCGCCTACCACCTCGATATTGCCATCATCAAGAAGCATTCGAGCAATACCGGCTCTAATAAGCTCATGATCATCGACTACAAGCACTTTTATCAAGGACAGCCTCACGTTTGTTAGAAAATGACGAGAAAATACGAAACTTAAGAGGGCACGACTCTAACACACTGGAATCAGGGATTTAATCTTGACATGGAAAATTCATGTCTTAGAGCATATTTTAGGCTATGGCTTTTAGTGCTATGCACCAACAACATGATAAAACTGGCTGGATAACTTTTTCTCTCGCGGCTTAAAACCATGCCCTTCCAGCCAATTTGTAGACTCCAATTCACTATGGCACACAGCCGTAGCGTATGGATGATTAACCTTAAAAACCTCTTCAAATTGATATAATAAGTGGCTTCTATTGCCATGACTCACTACGACAGAGATCGCTTTCATCCCTTTAATATAAGACCAAGCATTTAGTGCCTTAAATGTTTCAATTTGAAACGTTTCAGACAACAGCATATCCAAGTGCTGTAAATTGATAATACACGCCCATTCCTGAGTAAAATACCGGTGAACAAGACGTTTAAATTCAGTGACATAATCTAAGGTTTGCTGCTCATTCCAAGTTCCAAATAAATCGACCGTCACAATATTATGCTCAGGGAGAATGGAAAAAAATTCAGTTTTTACATGTTTTGAATTTTGACTAGAAACCGCATCTAACATTTTGTACACCTTTTTCTTATTATTGTAATAACAAAAAACTCAAACTTAGGTCGATAACCACAGCACTATATTTAAAACATTTAATGATAATTTAAATCAAGTGCATTTTTATATGTAAATTTACACACTAAAAGTTTAATTCAAGTTTAGGAATATGCGAATAAATTCCTATAAAATACAGATCTTTTTAGAAAAATTTGACCAATTCAAGCTGAACATAGCCTTCATCGCGAATATAGTACGTTTTCAACCCACTATCCCGCTCTGCACCCTGAAATGTGTATAACTCCATATTAAGCTTTAAATCATTAGCCAAGCGCCGGCTAAATTCAACGTAATATAAAGCCTCTTCTGTTTTGGGGTCAACAATTACCCCCGCCAAAAACTCAGTGGAATTAGCATCATTCATAGCATATCGCCAACCCAAGAAAACATCACGCTCAAAACTATTGAACGCCGCCTTTGTGCTATTTATTGCCTGATTGCGACGGTCGTCAAATAAATATTCAACTATCCAGCCTAAATCAGCTGCTGTTTCTAAAATACCGACTTGAGTATATTCAAACCCAAACACAGCGGCACTATACCGCTGATAATCACCAGAACTGGTAATTCCTTCAAATTTCCACAACCAATCTTCATAAATATATTGAAGCTCTAAGCCTGTCTGATCGATCTGCTTATATATTGGAATAAACTTCGGATTGTTGATACTTCCGTTATAAGAAAATACTGGGTTGCGACTCGTACCTGAGAAGTGAGAAATTGCCACATCAAGATCATCGAACATAACAGCATATCGAATCGCAAAATCGCTACGCCATTGTTTGGCTGAAGATTCATATTGAGCATTATTTGTATCGACTAAAAATGGTAACGGATTTAAACGCCCCCCCTCACCAACAAATGTTTGCTCCCTGAAATAGGGCAGCCAAAAAACATCAAGATTCCCCCACTCACGCTCTATAGCAAATTTGACCATCGGCTGACCTAACTTGTCTTCAGTATCTACACTCTCTACCAGATCAGTTTGGTTAATAATATCAACCAAATGAAGTGACTCGGTGACACCCCAAAAGACTTTTGAGAAACCTACTTTCATTTCCCAATCATCTGCAACATGTGTCCAATATGCCTCCCTTATATCTACGTGACTACGCTCAGAATCTTGAGCATCTGCCCGCCCAAACAGCACAACATTAAAATAGTCAGAATCCAGGCTTTTCTGATATTCAATTTCTCCACGTATCGATGCTTGCAATTTATCTTGCCCTTGCAAGCCCCTTTCAAAGAAATAACGTTCCTCTACCCCAAGCTCACCACTAAAACCTGAAGACTCTGCAAATACAGAGCTTGAAAAGAAGACATAAACAAGACACATACAGGAAAAGCGGTACAGCAGGTTAAGGGACACGTTTATCTCCGAATAAAGTTTCTTATAGTTTTAGATCTGCAACGCATGATGCAGATCTTGATAAATGCTTTCAACTAATAAACAAAAAAAGTTTTCCTGAATATATTTACAAAACACAAAACACTGTATATATTTACAGATACTGTTTACTTAAACAGCATTATTCAATATTTATATTATTTTAATGCACTTTGCTAAAACAACCATTAACAGCAATTTCTATACGGATGACGTCTTATGCTCAAACTCACCAAACGACAACAAGAAGTACTGGAGCTAATTAGACAAAATATCGATGAAACAGGCTACCCCCCAACACGAGTAGAAATTGCTCAACGATTAGGCTTTAAATCTGCCAATGCAGCAGAAGACCACATCAAAGCACTAGCAAAAAAAGGCGCGATTGAAATAGTACCCGGCGCAAGCCGAGGCATCAAACTACCCCAAAGTAACATTCCAGAGGGTTTACCCATTATTGGCCAAGTTGCGGCAGGCAACCCGATTTTAGGCGAAGAAAATATTGAAGATTACTGCACATTAGCACCCAACTTTTTTAAGCCTTCAGCAGACTATTTACTTCGAGTTAAAGGACAAAGCATGAAGGATATAGGCATACTCGATGGTGACCTGCTCGCTGTACATAAAACAGAAATAGCGAGAAATGGGCAAATAGTGGTCGCTAGAATTGGCGACGAAGTCACAGTCAAACGCCTCTTTAAAAATAAGAATATTGTTGAGCTACAAGCTGAAAATGAAGAATTTGAGCCCATCATTATAGACCTAAGAGAGCAAGAGCTATTCATAGAAGGCTTAGGTGTCGGAGTGATTAGAAAGGAGAATTTACAATGAAACAATTATCGATTTACGACAATGAATTTATAGGTGATTTTGATAACACTCATCAAGCTAACAGAGCCATTAAGCAGACAACAAATTACCTTAAACTAAACATATCACCTAATGAAACCGATTCAAACCGTACACAGGTGTATGATGATAAACCTGTGTACGTAGAACAAAATGAATTCCCAGCGAATGTGACCGAAATAGTCTTAACAAAAGATAAAATGGATAGCATTCAATTAATATTACCTATGCTTATAAACCTCCATCAAAAAGAACGCTGGCTGGCATGGATAGACCCACCCATCCAACTTTTAAAAGAGTGGCAAAAAACACACAACGACTCAGCTTTAAACGACATTATGATCTTAAGATCCAATGATAACTTGAGTGTATTCGAACTAAGCAAAAGAGCCCTCACAGCTGGGACATGTCATGCTGTTATCGCATGGACAAACAACCTCAATCAGGATGAGTTTTCTAAACTTGAAGCCGCTTCTTCGAAAGGCAATAGCCACGGCATTATTTTAAAATCACGAATACAGCCATCTTAATTTAAGAGTCAAGCTAGCGTGTGTTTTGCAACTATTCAAACCTGTTCTTTTGCTCTCTCAAAAAGGTAGTACTGGATAAAAACCAGCGCTGCCTTTTTTATTTGGCTTCTTTTATCGAACACACCTCCAAAAAATTTAAAATCACCCACTTTTAGCTATTGCCAAACAGCCCAAGGCAAAGTAATCTTTACAACCACGTGACCAGCAGTCACAAAAAAACATTTAGTATAATAATTACCGTCAAAATAATAAACGAACGAAGGCATACTTCGAATTAATTTACCTATAACACACTCTGGGCACCCTTATGATAGAACGCTTTAGTGAGCAGATAATCAAATACCGTCTATTTATCATTCTCGCTTCACTTTTTGTGGTCGTGCTTGCTGCTTCCGGATTATCTCAGACCAAGTTTAGCTCTGACTACCGAATTTATTTCAGTGACGATAATCCTCACTTGCAAGCTTACGAAGATCTACAGGCAACATTTACGAAAAGTGATAACGTTATGTTTGTCCTGGCCCCTAAAGATGGGCAAGTATTTACACAAAACACGCTATCCATTATTGAAGAATTGACTGATATGGCTTGGAAGCTCCCCTACTCTATTCGTGTTGACTCAATCACAAACTACCAGCACACCATTGCCGAAGAAGACGACTTGATTGTTGATGACCTGGTAAGTAACGCACTCAAAAGAACCCGTGAAGAACTCAATCAAGCCAAGAACGTAGCGCTCAATGAACCCTCTTTAGCGGGAAGAATAATATCGCTCACAGCTGATGTCACTGCAGTTAATGTCTCAATGGAAATGCCTGGTTTAGACCCCAGCACTGAAACGCCCGAAGTCGCAAATGCTGCTTATGATATCCAGCATTTTTTGCAAGAAAAGTATCCAGAAGTGGACATCTATGTCACTGGGCAAATCATTATGGATAACACCTTTAAAGATGCGGCCATCTATGACTTAACACACATTATGCCTTTAGCGTTTCTCATTGCGACGTTATGCATGGCATTATATATGTTCATGGCAAGCGGAAGTCTTGTGACATTATTTTCGGGCACAATTTCCATACTGATTATTATCATCGCATCCATATTATTTGCTCAAGGTATCGCATCTTGGCTGCATATCGATATCACAACCGCCTCAGCGAATGCACCTACAATGATTCTCACTCTTGCCATTGCTGATTCTATTCATATTCTTGCCTCATTTTTTCAGCAAATGCAGCTAGGAAAAACAAAAGCTGCGTCTATCTCTGAAAGCTTACGTATTAATCAACAGCCGGTATTTTTAACCAGCATTACCACTGTCATTGGTTTTCTATCACTTAATTTTAGTGATTCTCCGCCATTTAGAGATCTTGGTAACATCGTGGCCATTGGTGTTGTGGGTGCTTGGGTATTCTCCGTATTTTTGTTGCCGGCATTAATTATGTACTTGCCTTTCAGGGTGACAGGAAAAGAAAGTTCACAAAATAGCTGGACACAAGTTCTTGCAAACTGGGTCATAAAATATTCTAAAAAAATACTACTGATTAGTATTCTAATTATGGGGGCATGCATCACATTTCTACCCCAGAATGAGCTAAATGACATTTGGATCGATTACTTCGACACGTCCATGAAGCAAAGGCAATCGGCTGATTTTACGCGAGAACGGCTTACAGGCTTGGGTAATATTTCTTTTATCGTTTCGGCAAAAGAAGGCAGCATTACCGAGCCAGCGTATCTCGAGGGGCTTGAAAAAGCCGCCATTTGGCTAAGGCAGCAGCCTGAAGTCCAACACGTATTAAGTTTTTCTGATGTCATGAAGCGCCTGAATAAGAATCTATATGGTGATGCAGAAGAGCAATATCGCCTCCCCGATAATGCCGAGTTAGCCGCTCAGTACTTATTACTTTACGAAATGTCTTTACCCTTTGGCCTAGACTTAAATAACCAAGTCGATATAACCAAAACACAAACCAACCTTATGGGTGCTCTCGCCAAAGTATCAACATCCCAATTGTTAAACTTACAAAACCGGGCCATTAAATGGTTCGCAATAAATATTCCCGACTTAGAGTTTTCTCATGGTGCAAGTAGTGATGTCATGTTTGCTCATATCGGGCAGAGCAATATTCTTTCTATGTTAGAAGGAACATTTATAGCATTAATCCTCATTTCAATTGTTCTAGGTGTCAGCCTCCGATCAGCCTATTATGGCGCAGTCAGTTTATTACCTAATTTATTGCCTGCCTTGGTTGCCTTTGGTATCTGGGGAATGACCGTGGCACAGATTGGCCTTGGTTTATCCGTTGTTTTTGGAATGACCTTAGGCATCGTCGTCGATTATACCGTTCATTTTTTAAGTAAATTCCTTAGAGCAAAACATGAAAATCACCTATCCACTGAAGATGCCATTCGATACGCCTTTAGTACTGTCGGTGTCGCACTATTAGTAACCACTTTCATACTTTTCGCTAATTTTTCAGTATTAACTATTTCAGATTTTTCAATGAACGCTGACATGGGTTTAATGACAGCGGTTACGATTGTCGTCGCTCTACTCGTTGACTTCTTTTTTCTACCACCATTACTTCTGTTTTTGGTCAGAAACCATAAACAGAAGCTGCCTTCAAAAACACCAACTATCACTAACCAAACGGAGCATGTGTGATGCTAGAAATAAATTTTAACGTACCCAAGAAATCGATTATTACCACCTTGGCCATATTAACATTCAGCTCATTTTGTGTAGCACAAACCGCAACAGAAAAAGGCTTGGAAATTGCTATCGAAGCAGATAAACGCAATACCGGCTGGCAAGATACAACAGCAGAAATGACCATGATACTGCGTAATAACAGAGGTGAAGAAAGTATTCGGGCGCTACGTGTAAAGACGCTTGAAGTCGATGGTGATGGTGATAAAAGTTTAACTATTTTCGATGAACCAAAAGATGTGAGTGGCACAGCCCTTTTAACCTTCTCGCACAAAACCGAGTCGGATGACCAATGGCTATACCTGCCAGCATTAAAGCGAGTCAAACGTATTGCTTCAAAAAATAAGTCTGGCCCATTCATGGGAAGTGAATTTGCTTTTGAAGATTTAAGTTCACAAGAAGTAGAAAAATACACCTATGAATACCTAAAAGACGAAGCCTGTGGAAACTTAAACTGCTTTGTAGTCAAACGAATTCCAACTGACGAAAACTCTGGTTATACCAGCCAAATAACATGGATTGATCAAACCGAATACAGAGTGATAAAAGTAGACTTTTATGACCGAAAAAAGACTCTCTTGAAGACCTTAAACTCAGAAGGTTATACCCAATATTCAGATAAATTCTGGCGCCCTGCAAAAATGGCTATGCAGAACCATCAGACAGGAAAAAGCACAGATTTACTTTGGAAAGACTACCAATTTAAAACGGGTCTGGATGATGGTGATTTCAGTAAAAATAGTTTAAAGCGCGCTAAATAGCAGTTCTATTTATCACAAAAAAACTATCATAAAATAATGACAGCCTTTAACGCTTTCTCTAAATGCACACTTATTCACATTTCATAGGATAAGTGTGCATTTTTTTTACCTCCGGGAATGAGAATTATCGCCCTAACACTAAGCTCTAGGTATACTCTCGCATACTATAAAAACACTCACCTGAAAACAGCCAATAATTAATAGGTAGTCACATCATGCAATCTTTTCAAGCTCCCAATCGAATTCTAATGGGTCCCGGCCCTTCTGATGTATCTGAGCGCGTTCTTAAAGCTTTATCTCAACAAACTATCGGTCATTTAGACCCTCAGTTTGTTGTGTTAATGGATGAAATAAAACAGCTTCTTCAATACGCCTTCCAAACAAAAAATGAACTAACTATTCCGGTATCGGCGCCTGGTTCTTCGGGTATGGAAACCTGTTTCATGAATCTTGTAGAACCTGGCGATAAAGTACTCGTTTGCATTAATGGTGTCTTTGGTATGCGCATGAAGGAAGTAGCTTCAAGAACTGGCGCCCATGTCCAGTCTATCGAATTCGAATGGGGCCATGCTGTCGACCCGAGCACTGTTGATGACTATTTAAGCAATCATCCAGAAATCTCAATGCTTGCCTTTGTCCATGCAGAAACATCAACAGGTGTTTTATCTGATGCCAAGACACTTAGCGCCATTGCCCATAAACATAACTGTCTGGTTGTTGTCGATGCGGTGACTTCTTTAGGCGGGTCAGAGCTACGTGTTGATGAGTGGGGAATAGACGCGATTTATTCCGGCACTCAAAAGTGCTTATCTTGCATTCCCGGCCTATCGCCTGTTAGTTTTAGTGAACGCGCCGTAGAAAGAATAAAGCAGCGTACTCAGAAAAATTACAGCTGGTTTTTAGACCTCAACCTTGTCATGGATTATTGGGGAGCCAATGTAAAACGCACCTATCATCATACCGCCCCGGTAAATAGCCTTTATGCCTTACACGAATCTCTATTAATTTTAAAGGAAGAAGGTATAGAAGCAGCTTGGGAACGTCATGCGCATAATCACCAAGCCTTGGTAATTGGTCTTGAAGCACTTGGCTTAGAATTACTTGTTAGCCAAGACATAAGACTACCTCAACTTAATGCCGTTAATATTCCTGACGGTATTGACGATGCAACAGTTCGCTCTCACCTTTTGAATGAATTCGATTTAGAACTAGGGGCAGGCTTAGGCAAGTTTGCTGGAAATGCTTGGCGCATCGGACTAATGGGCAATGGCTGTAGCCAGAAAAACGTTAATTACTGCATCGCATCACTTGGAACCGTACTCAAAGAACAAGGCGTTGACTGCGATACAGAGCATGCTTTAAAGTCTGTCGAAAGTTTTTACCTAAGCCTTCAAACTGCATGACAAAAACACTCTTAATGATTGCACATTGCCCTTCGGATAACACGCGCAAGCTCTGGCGTGCAATTTCTGAAGGCGTGTCTTCCATCAAGCTTGAAAACACTAAACTCGAAGCTTTATCTCCTTTTGAAACACAGCCTCAAGATGTATTAAATGCAGATGCGATTATTCTTGGTACAACCGAAAATTTAGGTTATATGAGTGGCGCACTTAAAGACTTCTTTGATCGATGCTATTATCCCTGCCTTGAGTTAAAGCAAGGTTTACCCTGCGCTGCTTTTATCAGGGCGGGGCACGATGGTACTGGCACAGTAAAGGCACTTGAAACCATTACCACAGGATTAAAATGGCGATGGGTTCAATCACCGCTTATTCTGAAAGGTGCATATCAAACCAGTTTTGAAAAAGAATGTTTCGAATTAGGCGCAGCGATGGCATGCGCTTTAGATGAAGGCATCATTTAAGGCAATAGAATTTAAATTAATAACGAGGTCAATGTGTTCAAAATTATTATTACCGTAGTCATTATCGCTTTAGCCGTGTTTGTTGTTCAACGCATGCAAACAAATAAAAAAGTAGCCTCAAATAATCAACAGGCAGGCATCACGTTTCTATCCGAAAATATGACAAAAGAAAGCGTTGTGACGACTGAATCAGGGCTTCAGTACAAAGTACTTAACAAAGGCAGTGGAGAAGCCCACCCCGGCCCAACAGATGTCGTTAAGGTTCATTATCATGGCACCTTAACTGATGGCACCGTCTTCGATAGTTCAGTTGCCCGAGGCAAACCAATTGAGTTTGGCCTTAATCAAGTTATTAAAGGCTGGACGGAAGGCCTTCAATTAATGGTCGAAGGTGAAAAAACTCGCTTATTTATCCCCAGTGAATTAGGGTACGGAAATAGATCAGCCGGTTCAATACCTGCTGGCTCAACCTTAATTTTTGATGTAGAACTCATCAAAATTAACCCTTAGAAATTAATCAATAAAGATGTCTATACGGAAAATTAAGTATTACAATTTATAATGCTATGATTACTTAATGGATAACTATCTTTATAACGATTGCTTTACAATAACGCAGCTATAATGCGTTTAATAAACACCTAAACATCACAATTTTAGTAATGCCCCATTTTGGAGAAACGCATGAAACTTGTTACTGCCGTAATCAAACCTTTTAAATTAGATGACGTACGTGAAGCCCTTTCAGATATTGGTGTTCAGGGAATCACTGTCACAGAAGTAAAAGGTTTTGGTCGCCAAAAGGGTCATACTGAGTTATATCGCGGTGCTGAATATGTCGTCGACTTTTTACCTAAAGTTAAGCTTGAAATTGCCATTAGTGAAGACATGCTGGATAAAGTAATCGAAGCGGTTATGAACGCAGCTAATTCTGGTAAAATCGGCGATGGTAAAATATTTGTGTCGCCATTAGAGCAAGTTATTCGTATCAGAACAGGTGAAACGGGTAGCGATGCAGTGTAATACCATACAAACTACCGCTATATAACCAACAAAAAGCATCCAGTCAGGATGCTTTTTTGTATATAGAAACAATCAAAAATTAGGTACTATTCATTTACTGCGTACTTTTTTGATTTAACGCTTCGGCATTACGAAGCAATTCTTTTGCTCTTTCTACAACCGGTAAATCAATCATCTTACCTTTATATTCAACCGCACCCTTACCTGCAGCGAGCCCCAGATCAAAAGCATCTAATAAACCTTTCGCATGCTCAATTTCTGATTCTGAAGGGCTGAGCACCTCATTCAAGACACCCACCTGCTTAGGATGAATACAAAAAGCCCCCACAAAACCTAGCTGCTTAGCAAATTGCACCGTATTTCTAAATACTTCGATATCGCTGTAGTCGGCAATTGACCCCGGAAAACCCAAGGGCATTATGTTCGCCCTTCTACAAGCAAAGGCTAACATCTGATTAGGTAGTAATAGTGTTTGAGGAAGCGGCATCATTCCCGCTGTTGCAGAAAAGTCTTCAGACCCCAAGGTCATCGCAACAACACGCGGGTGTGATTGTGCTATTTCGTCTAAACAAGGCAAAGCATCGACCGATTCAATCATTGCAATAATAGCCGTGTGTCCTAAAGGTAAACCACGCTCTTGTTCGAGTGTATCAATATATTCTGCAAACGCCTGCACTTGCCTTGCAGACTCAACCTTTGGAATAACGATCGCACTAACAGACTCATCAATCGACGCACCAATATCTGCTATGGCATAGCGTTCATCCAGATTGATACGCACCAAAGCGGCAGCTCCGCCTTGGCTCACTGTTTTTGCAGCAGGGATAACACATGATCTAGCCATTTCTTTCTGCTCTAAAGGAACACTATCTTCTAGATCTAAAATATAAGCATCGGCACCACGGGTATGCGCTTTAGCAACAAACTTTTCAATATGAACGGGGATAAATAAAGCCGTTCGCCAACCAGGATATGTTAATTTTTCCATTTCTTATCTCTTGATTTCTTATTTCTTGAGCATATTTACGCTAGCGTCGCCTGAATGGTCATGCATACCGAACCAGATTCATCAGCAGACCATAAAGATAGCGATTTACCATTGCGCTTGGCCGACACACTAAAGGCTGCCGTATCAAATGTGGGTCGAACGGCTCTAAATTTAAAACCTTTAAGGCTTTCACTATCGAAGTGCTGGCGCTTTAATTCCAACAATAAAGTGACCAGTAAAGGCCCATGAACCACCAATCCGGTATACAGTTCTTCATCAACAGCATAGTTTCTATCGTAGTGAATTCGATGACCGTTGTATGTAAGGGCTGAGTACCTAAACAACAGAATCGGGTCGGGCTTTATTAAATGCATGAAGTCTAATTCAGCAGGCGCAGACTTACCCGGAGGAAGCTCGGTTTTTTCAGCAGGTTGCTCACGATAAACAATATTCTGAAGCTGAGAGATGCATAAAGTACCGTCTTGAGAAATCTCATGGCGAACATTCACAAAAACCAATGTACCCGTGCTGCCCGACTTTAATTCTACAGACTCGATAGTGGATAGACGCGTTGCTGGCTGGCCAATAATCAAGGCCTGATGGCATTCGACGTCACCCGCAGCCCACATTCGTCTAGGCAAAGGAACCGGAGGCAAAAAACCACCTTTATCAGGGTGACCATCTACCCCGGTTGCATCCCCACGAGGTGTTGGCAAAAAATATAACCATTCCCAAAAAGGCGGTAATTGATCACCTTTTTGAGGAATATGCTTATTATTTAACGCTGCGGCAAGCGCTTGCGCAGGAAATAAGCTGATGTCATCTTCTTTCGTTTCTTGCTTTCCAATCCAGCCCTGTAAGTAGCTAATATCAATATCCGTCATTATTATTGCCCTCAAATATCTAAATTTTTAGCCTGGCTAAAGGAATTAAACTAACAGTGAACGGATGATTCTCTGAATACCTAAACAAACAAGTATAATAATAGTTTATTCAGAAGAACTGATACCAAACAAGTCTAATAACCAATCGGCTTTATGATGACTACCCTCTTCAGCAGCCTTTCGAACCTGAACAGTAGGCTCATGAATAAGTTTATTCGTTAAACTTCGTGCCATTTGCGCTAAGACAACATCAGGGTTTGCACCATTTTTTAGCGAATTCAAAGCTTTTAAAAGCTCCCTTTGCTGAAGCACCTCTGCTTGTGAACGAAAACGTTTTAAAGCGTCGCCTACACCCGAAACTCTTTGATGACTAAGAAAACTCTTACAGCCTTGCTGTATATACTCTTCTGCTTCAAGAGCGGCCCCCTCCCTGGACTTTAAACTTTCATCAATCACACCTTTCAAGTCATCGACTGTATACAAGTAAACATCTGCGAGTTCGGCGACTTGTGGCTCAATATCACGAGGAACCGCAATATCCACCATAAAAAAAGGACGATGCTTACGAATCTTTAATGCCCGTTCAACAGCACCTTTACCCAAAATAGGTAAGGTACTCGCCGTTGACGCAATAACAATATCAGCTTGCTCTAGTAAATCAGGAATATCGCCAATTAAAGCTGCTTCCCCCCCCACCAAGTCAGATAAATCCTGCGCCCTTGACAGGGTCCGGTTAGCAATAATGATTTTCTTAATGCCACCTTGCTTCAAATGTCTGGCAACCAATTCAGTGGTTTTACCCGCACCGATTAATAAAGCAACGTTATCTGAAAAGTCTGAAAATAACTGGCGCGCCATATTCACAGCTGCAGCGGCCACAGAAACAGGGTTCTCTCCAATCGCCGTTTCTGTTCTAACCCGCTTAGCAACAGAAAAGCAGTGTTCAAATAAACGGCTTAATTGATTATTGACCGCACCTGCTTCTACAGCGCTCATATAAGCTGACTTCAACTGACCCAGGATTTGAGGCTCACCAAGCACCAGTGAGTCCAAACCAGATGCAACACGCATCAAGTGCTTAATAGCATCATCTCCCTGAAAGCTAAAACAGCACTCTCTTAAACTGTCGATATTGACTGAATGATAGTTCGATAACCACACAAGAAGTAGTTCAGAAGAAATATCATCCGTACCAGCGCAATAAATTTCTGTACGATTACATGTCGAAACAATGACCGATTCCAGAACACCGCCAACAGATTGAATGGAAAGCAAGGCATCACTTAAGCGCTGTAAGTCGAAAGCAACTTGCTCCCTAACATTTACAGAAGCGGTTTTATGATTAATCCCAAACGCCAAAAAAGACATGATTACCAGCAATTTTCATTGAAAGGCGCTATTCTACAAATAGACGGAGGATAAAGCCAATGAGACTTTACTCTAAGCACGAGTAAATTGACTTAGCTCATTATTGACACCCCTTCATCTTGTGTCATGATAAACCCTGCCATGATTTTTCCTTTCAAATCACTCTATTTAATACGAAATCACCAAAAGAGACATCAGCTTGAATCTTATAAAACGCTTATCCATTATTTCGATAGTCACCTACTTAACGGCTTGCTCCACTGGCTTTGGCTTAAATGCAGCCAAAAATAATGATCAAGACCAAACAAACATTCAACCCCAAACACCAAAACCGGTATTTAAAGACTTTGATCTAAACAAAGATACGCTATTCGACCTAATGGTTGCAGAAGTAGCAGCGCAGAGAAATCAATTCAATATCACGCTGCTAAACTACCTCCAACAAGCGCACATGACACGCGATACGGAAGTCATTAAACGCGCAATTAATGCCGCACAATACATTAAAGACGTAGAGGCTATAAAAGAGATGGCGCTTCTATGGTCAGATGTTGAACCTGAAAATCTGGCGGCTCATCAATTACTGGCATTCCAATATTTTTATAGCAAAGATTACCAAGCATCGATTGAAGAATTAGAAAAGATTTTAGAGCTAGAGGGTGACCCGAGATTAGATACCTTCGCCATTGGGTCTCAAGCCTTACCAGAAGAAGAAAAACGTGAAATATTAACACTTTTCAGCGGGCTGTATGAAAAATACCCCTCTTATTATTTACTGCCTTACAGTATTGCTTTTTTACACCGACAACTTAAAGAATATGACGAAGCACTAACAGTACTTCAACCTACTTTTAGCATGGCGCCCGAATTTTCTGGATCAAGCGTACTCAAGACAAACATTCTCTACGACCAAGGAAAACTAAAAGACGCCATTGCTTTTGCTTCTACTGCCTTCGATACCTATCCCGATGATCATAACCTAGGTCGCCTTTATGCCAGTATGCTAGTTGAAGATAAGCAACTGGATGAAGCTGAAGATGTTTTTCAATCACTGATAGATCGCTATCCACAAGCACCGAGCCTTAGACTGTCACTCGGCTTGGTCAAACTAGAAAACAATAAAACCAATGATGCAAAGTTAATTTTCAACAAACTATTGGATGACAAACTTCACCCGAATGAAGCGCATTTTTATTTAGGGCGCATCGCCGAACAAGAAAAAGATATCGACAGCGCCATAGCTCACTACCAACAAATACAGGAAAGCCAAAACTATGGGGCGTCCATCGAACGCGTCAGTTTTTTGCTTGCGCAACAAAACAAAATTGAGCAAATGATGAGCTATCTAAGTGATTTAAGGGCGAAAGACGAAGCCAGAAAAAAAACGCTTTGGTTATTAGAAGTCAAATTGCTATCACTGACTCAAGCCAAAGATAAAATGATGAGCAGTTTGAACGCAGCCATTCTTGACTTTCCAAATGACGATCAATTTTTATACGCTCGCGCAATGAATCTGGACGCACAAGATGATCTGAAAGGTATGGAGGCTGACCTACGAAAAATCCTTGAACATAAACCAGATAACCCTATTGCTTTAAACGCTCTAGGCTACACTCTTGCAGATAAAACAAACCGTTTACAAGAAGCATTTCAACTCATACAAAAAGCGCATGTATTAGAGCCTGAAAACCCTGCCATATTAGACAGCTTAGGCTGGGTTCTCTTCAAACTTAACCAGCATGAAGAAGCGCTTATCTTCTTACTAAAAGCATTCCAGGGCTATCAAGATGGCGAAGTAGCTGCCCACCTCGGTGAAGTACTCTGGTCTCTTAATCAAAAAACAGAAGCACTGGAAGTCTGGGTAAATGTACTTCGAAAAACCCCCCGTCACCCAGTATTAAGAGAAACAATCAATCGCCTAGCGCCAGAAGTACTTAATGAGTTAGACAACCCAACAAAGGCAACGACCACCTCACCCGGAAATGAAAACAAGCCGACAGAAGAGACTGAAAAGGCTGAGAACGAAGCGCCTTGATTAAATATATCGAGAATTGTGTAAATACTCACCCCAGACCACAGCCATTAAAAAGCAGCCTTTACCTCATTTGGTTTTGGCTAGCTTTTTTTGTCTTTCTAAGTGGGTGCAGCATAGCTCCTGTCGAATATAAACCAGACACAGTTCATTATGATCAAACTGAAATCAAAGCCAAATTGATCGCATTAAAAAACTGGTCACTTTTCGGAAAATTAGGCATTAGAACAGACCAAGAGTCTGTCACTGCAGCTATCAATAAATGGCAACAAAATGGCGAGCAATTTGAGATAGAAATCTCATCCACATTTTTTGGGCTTGGCTCATCTAAACTATATGGTAATGCTGACTTTTTGAGCATTTTTCAAGCAGGGGAAGAGCCTGTCAGTTCATTTGAGCCTGATAAATTAATCGAATCATCTCTAGGCTTCCCTTTACCTATTTCGTATCTTCAATACTGGATAAAGGGCTTACCCGCAAAAGGCATTCCATTTTCTCAAACATTCAACAGCCAGGGCTTGGCTGATTCATTAGAACAAGATAGCTGGTCACTAAGCTACAGCAATTACCATACTGAATACCCGATTCCTTTACCGGGTAAAATAAAAATACAACGAGATGATATTCATATCATTGTGGCAGTAAAAGAATGGACACTACCTTAAGTATAATATCCCCCGCTAAGTTAAACCTCTTCCTGCACATCAATGGAAGACGCAGCCAAGAGCAAACCTTCCCTGGCTACCACGAACTTCAAAGTGTTTTTCAACTTCTGGATCGTGGCGATATAATGCACTTTACTCTGGAAGACAAGCCGGGGATTCGTATTAGCCCAGAACTTGAAGGTATAGCACTTGAAGATAATTTAATTTATAAAGCAGCAAAAGCCCTCATAAAAAAAACAGAACAAGACACATCTCAATTTGGAATACATATCCATATAGAAAAAAACCTTCCGATGGGTGGCGGGCTAGGTGGTGGAAGTTCAAACGCAGCAACCACCCTTTTAGCCTTAAATTATTTATGGCGACTGAACTTTCATAATGCCGAACTAGCCGACATTGGCGCCAAGTTAGGCGCAGATATCCCTATATTTGTTAAGGGCCATTCTGCATGGGCCGAAGGTATTGGAGAAGTAATTACACCCATCACGCTTACAGAAAACTGGTATTTAATCCTGATCCCAGAATGCCATATAAATACAGGTGAAATTTTTTCGAATGAAAGGTTGACAAGAGACACGCCAAAGATGAAAATAGCGCCCGCTCTTGAGGGACAAGATAACAAGCAGCAAGCAAACGAGAAAATTGCATATCTAGATCAATCAGATAGTGATTATCTAAGCGATGAATATCGCAACGATTGTGAAGCGCTGGTATCTCAACTTCATCCTGAAATACGCGATGCAATAAACTGGCTAAACCAGTATGCACCCAGTAGATTAACAGGAACCGGAGCATGTTGCTTCAGCCGCTTTAATAGCGAAGAAGAAGCTCTACAGGTTTTGAATGAAGCACGATCTAAGTTCAAAGGCTTTATAGCCAAGGGAGTCAATCTCTCTCCTGCATTTAAAAGGCTAAAAGAAGCTCAAGGTTCGCAATGAATCCTTATGATAACGCTTCATTAGCAATACATTATTGGGGTATAGCCAAGCGGTAAGGCAACGGGTTTTGATCCCGTCATGCGCAGGTTCGAATCCTGCTACCCCAGCCATATTTTTTCTCCATACACTACAAATTAGATATCAAGAGGTTTCACTCGTATGCCTAGCATGATGGTATTCACTGGTAACGCCAATCCTGAATTAGCCAAAAAAGTTGTCGATAACCTTCGCTTACCACTGGGTGACGCTAAAGTTGGAAAATTTAGTGATGGAGAAGTCACGGTAGAAATTAATGAAAACGTACGCGGCAAAGATGTTTTTATCATCCAGCCGACGTGCTCGCCTACCAATAACAATTTAATGGAATTAATCGTCATGACAGATGCCTTAAGACGTGCATCTGCATCAAGAATCACAGCTGTTGTACCCTACTTCGGCTATGCCCGCCAAGACCGTCGCGTTCGCTCAACACGCGTTGCGATTACCGCAAAAGTAGTTGCCGACATGATTACTGGCGCTGGCGTAGATAGAGTGTTAACTGTTGATCTCCACGCCGACCAAATCCAGGGCTTTTTCGATATCCCTGTCGATAACATCTACGGCACACCTATTCTTGTCGATGATATTCAACGCAAAATAACTGAAGACTTTATCGTAGTCAGCCCTGATGTTGGCGGTGTAGTTCGCGCAAGAGCTATGGCAAAACGCTTAGGTGATGTAGACTTGGCCATTATCGACAAGCGTCGACCACAGGCCAACGTTTCTCAAGTAATGCACATCATTGGTGACGTAAAAGACAAAGTATGTATTCTGATCGATGACATGGTTGATACAGCGGGCACCCTTTGTAAAGCGGCTGATGCCTTAAAAGAACACGGTGCACAAAAAGTTTACGCCTATATCACTCACCCGGTTCTATCGGGGCCAGCCATTGAAAACATCGCAAAATCGACCTTGGATGAGCTAATCGTCACAGATACAATTCCTCTTAGTGACAAAGCGCTAAATTGTGGTAAAATCCGCCCCCTTACAATTTCAGGTCTGCTGGCAGAATCAATTCGCCGCATAAGCAACGAAGAATCTATCAGCGCTTTATTTGACTAATACCTTGTTTGATAAATACATTTTTTCAAACAGTAACCATGAAAAAGCACATAAGTGCTTTTTTAATTTGAACCATCACACTGTCATTTGGTCGCGAACTGATAACTGTGATTTAGAAAGGAAAACATCATGTCTGGTGAATTTATAGTAAATGCTGAACTTCGAGCTGATCAGGGGAAAGGTGCGAGCCGCCGCCTGCGTCGCCTTGAAAACAAAGTACCTGCCATTTTATATGGCGTAAACGGCAAAGACCCCGTTGCTTTGAGCTTAAAAGATAATGAAATTAAAAAGTCTCTTTCTAACGAAGCTTTTTACTCTCACATCCTTACTATCAAGTACGATAATAAAGAAGAGTCTGCCATTCTTAAAGATTTACAACGCCACCCAGCTCGTGGCGATGTAATGCACGCTGATTTTTTGCGTGTCACTAAAGATCAGGTTATTCACGTTAATGTACCTCTTCACTTTATTAATGAAGAAGCATGTAAAGGTGTTAAGTTAGCGGGCGGTACTATTTCTCATCAAATACTTGAAGTTGAAGTTATTTGTTTACCTGGTGACTTACCAGAGTTTATCGAAGTTGACATGCTAGACGTTGACCTTGAAACAATTATTCATCTTTCAGACCTAGTGCTTCCAAAAGGCGTAACAATTGCAGCTCTACAGCACGGTGACGACCACAACCTTCCAGTTGCGTCCGTACATAAAGCAAAAGTTGCAACAGCGGATGATGAAGGTGAATCTGGAACAGAAGCTGAAGCTGAAGCTGAGTAATCTCCAGTTAACGGTATTGACGAATGACACAAGTTTTATAACTTATGACACAAATCAAACTTATCGTTGGGCTAGGTAATCCTGGCCCTGAATACGAAGATACGCGCCACAATGCTGGCGCTATTTTTTTGGCACAACTAGCCGACTCTCATAATCTCACCTTAAAACCTGAAAAGAAATTCTTTGGCCTACACGCTAAACTGACGCTTCAGGGCCAAGATATTCACCTACTCTTCCCGACTACCTTTATGAATAGAAGCGGACAAGCCGTTTCTGCTATTTGTCAATTCTATAAAATCCAACCAGAAGAAGTACTCGTTGCACACGATGAGCTAGATATACCATGCGGTACCATGAAACTTAAAAAAGGTGGTGGTCACGGTGGCAATAATGGTCTGCGAGACATTATTGAGAAATTCGGCGGCAATAAAGAGTTTAAACGCTTAAGAATTGGCATTGGACACCCTGGCCATGCAAGCAAAGTCACCGGACATGTATTGAGCAAACCTTCAGCTATCGAGCGTAAACAGCTGTCAGCCTCTATTGATGAAGCAGACCGACATTTAAGCGAGATCACCTCTGGAGACTGGCAAAAGGCCATGCAAGTTATTCATAGCTTTAAAGCTTGATATATTTCACCAAGTGCTTACAGGGCTTTAAGATCAAACACTTACTGATGAATCAATATAACTTCATCTAAGTTATCATTTTCTATCGACACTGAAACTGAATTCCCCTTAAGACACCGTATAGCGCTGTAACCACAACGCTTAATATCATCATAAGAATAGATCCAAGGTTTCCCCTGCTTATAGAATTCAAGCCTTGTTTCAAAAGCAGATAGATAGACAGACATGTATCCATGTTTTTTAATATGCTCATTCAGCAAAACAATGGCAACCTGCTGAGCTTCAAGCGCTTTATCAAACTGGCCATTACTAGCATATACAGCCGCTAAAGCATCTTGAAACGTCGGCATATTTTTAATCTCATCATCATCAATGCCACTTAAAAGCATATTCAGCGCACGCTTTGGATCTCTAAATGAAGCATCTGGATACACCGCTAACCACCACGCATATAATGAATTTCGATGATCACTCAGCCGGTTTTCAAAGGCTTTTTCAAAATACATTTTTGCCTTATCCAAGTCTAACTCGGTACCATATCCAACTAAATTACAGAGTCCTAAAACATATAAAGCCCATGAATATTCCTGATATTTTTCATAGCTTAGAATCCTAAACACTTCAGACTTATCCGCCTGCTCTTCATCAGCAAGAATCTGATAGGCTTTCACCAAAGGAAAATAATAATCATAGGCTTGGTCATAACGGCCATAATCTGCCTTCAAAGCCATCTCTAAGTAGTACTTAGATTTTTCCAAGTTACGTGGAACCTGATAGTCAATAATATATAAATCTGCTGCATACAACGCAGGCGTTCTATATCCAAGTTGTGCACCTTTCTCAAAGAATTTAAGTGCCTCTGGATAATTGTGCTTTTCGAGATTTTGAAGCCCTTGACGAAAATCAGTTGCACAAGCTGTTAATTGAAAAACAAGCAATAAGAGTACAATATTTTTGAATCGAAATTGAAAGTCTGTGCGCATATTAAGCTTATTCCCTTTTCGTGCCGAATCAGCAAGTAAACCCTGCTATTACTCATATAGATTTTTTTGGCTTGCCTGCCGATTATACACTACAACAAAGCTTTTATCAGATTGACAGAGAATTCTAATTAAGTGCTCAACTCATTTTCTGACGCTCTTTTGAATTTACGACTAATCACCCCTTATCAGTCAAGTTCAACCAGCCACCAATCTAATTTTTTAACCGAGTTCACTTACCTTACGCTTAACGGATCAGCAGCCCTACTGTATACTAGCCGACTTTTATTTCTCTCCATTTACGTTTATCGCCTAGGAATATCATTATGGGTTTTAATTGCGGCATTGTCGGCCTTCCAAACGTGGGCAAGTCCACCTTATTTAACGCACTGACAAAAGCAGGTATTGGTGCAGAAAACTTCCCCTTCTGCACCATCGAGCCCAACGCAGGTGTTGTTGGCATGCCCGACCCTCGCTTAGATAAACTAGCCGCTATCGTCAACCCTGAACGCGTTATCCAAACCACTATGGAATTCGTTGATATTGCAGGTCTGGTAGAAGGCGCATCAAAAGGTGAAGGTCTTGGAAATAAATTCTTAGCAAATATTCGTGAAACAGACGCAATTGCACATGTTGTTCGCTGTTTTGAAGATGAAAATGTGGTTCATGTTTCAAACAAAGTAGACCCAAAAGCAGACATCGAAGTGATCAATACCGAATTAGCATTAGCAGATTTAGATAGCGTTGAAAAAGCTATCAAAAGGTTAGGCCGAGTCGCCAAGGGTGGCGATAAAAAAGCCAAGCAACAAATTGAACTCTTAGAAAATAAACTACTACCACATTTAAATGAAGCCCTACCTGTTCGCGCCCTGAAACTGAATGAAGATGAAAACACTTTAGTCAGAGAGCTTTGCCTGTTAACCACTAAACCGACCATGTATATCGCAAATGTCGATGAAGAAGGTTTCGAGAACAACCCACACCTAGATGTTGTTAATAAAATAGCAGCCTCTGAGAATGCTATTGTTGTAGTCATCTGCAATAAACTAGAAGCAGAAATTGCCGAATTAGACGATGACGAAAGAAACGAATTTCTGGCAGACCTAGGCATGGAAGAACCAGGCCTGGATAGAGTGATTAGAGCGGGCTATGAATTATTAGGCCTGCAAACCTACTTCACCGCCGGTGTAAAAGAAGTTCGGGCATGGACAATGAAGATTGGCGGAACAGCCCCGAAAGCCGCCGCGGTCATTCATACAGATTTTGAAAGAGGCTTTATTAGAGCCGAGGTTATGGCTTATGACGATTTCATTCAATACAACGGTGAAGCGGGAGCCAAAGAAGCCGGAAAGTGGCGCCTAGAAGGAAAAGAATACATCGTCGCCGATGGCGACATCATTCACTTCCGATTCAACGTTTAAAGCATTTTTTGTCGTATTTTCTTAGCTTTAGGCTTGACATCAAAACCCAAAAAAAAGAGAATACGCGCCTTGTTTGGCTACATAGCTCAGTTGGTTAGAGCACATCACTCATAATGATGGGGTCCCTAGTTCAAATCTAGGTGTAGCCACCATTTATATCAAAGGCTTAGCGTGCTTACGCTAGGCCTTTTTTATTTCCCTTACAGGAGTTTTGCGGGCGTTAATTGATCCCCCTATTCTAATCAACATCAAACTAGGCATAGATTCCGAAGACTCTACCGCTATTTTTTCCACCGCTTCAATTAACTCACTAATTTCCGCGACTGAATAATGCGTGGTGATATTGCCACCTTCATGACCCAGTATGTCCTTTCGGGTCTCGTTGCTCACACCAGCAGCTCTTAAACGCCTTCCAGTTGTATGCCGGAGATCATGAATCCTTACACACTCCAAACCAACTTTCTCCCTTACAGCCCTGAAACCAGAGTTATTCAGTCGAGCCATTGGCTTGCCGCGATAAGTGAAAACAAAGGTATCATGTTTACCTCGTTGACGATTCACCATCGCCATGGCGGTTGAATTTAAAGCAACAACTCTTTCTTTTCCATTCTTAGTCACATGAGCCGGCAAAATAAATACTGAAGTCTTTAGTTCCGGTATTTCAAACTCCCAGTCCCATTGCAACTTCAATACTTCTTGCTGCCTGCAACCAGTATTCACCTTAAACAAACACGCTTCTCGTAAATGAACTGGTAGTTCTGAAAACAGCTTATTTTGCTCTTCCCATGTAATTGGATATGGCTCTCGTTTATCCTTCCAGTCCACCATTGATATCATGGGGACTGTTTCTAACCAAGTTAGGCCGTATTCATCTCGCCAACTTTTCGCACATAGATTCAGAATAATTCGAACGACAGCTAAAGAGCGATTCACAGTGGAAGACTTTACCCCCCTCCATTCGCCTTGCATGCCTAAAAGAAGCCAGAGTTCCATCATGATCGTAAACGGTCATTCGAGCACGTCCTAGTTTAAATATTTTTCTGATATAAAGTAG
>CAXBDA010000044.1:0-26226 GCA_963974595.1 uncultured Oleiphilus sp.
CGCAAAATTATGTCGTTAATTATTGTTCCCCAGTCGATGCGGGTGATCACGCCTGTATTAAATAGTGAATACCAAAGTCTAGTCAAAAACACCACGATCGCGACAGCTATTGGTTACCCTGAATTATTTACAGTTTTTGCTGGCTCGGCCTTGAATCAAGTGGGTCAGGCTGTTGAAATTATGTTTATGACGCTAGTCATTTATTTTCTATTAAATATGACCATTTCATTTGTAATGAACCGTTTTAATAAACGTTCAGAACTTAGCAGAAGATAAGGAAATATCGTTGAAACCTAGAGTATTCAAGCCGCTTCCTGATCAAGCCGCCCCTATTACAACAACCGGCCCTGTCGCATGGCTTAAACAAAATCTATTTCCGACACCGCTTAATTCACTATTGACGATAGCGATAGCCTTGGGGTTTTTTTATATTCTTCCAGATATGCTCGACTGGCTGATTTTTTCTGCCAATTGGAGTGGTACAAGGCAAGATGATTGTGTCAAAGATGGTGCTTGTTGGGTCTTTATTCGTGCTTGGTCACAACAAATATTTTACGGTAGTTACCCTGACAGTGAGATTTGGCGGGTTAATTCATCACTGCTGTTGCTTGTTAGTGTGATTGCATCTTCTTTTTTATTATCACCAAAGCTAAGACATAAAATATCTATTCCAGCTTTTCTTGCGTTGCCTTTTGTTTGCTTACTGATTCTTGAGGGAAGTTATATAGGTTTGGAGCCTGTGAGTACTGACTTGTGGGGCGGTTTTAGTCTAAATGTTTTAATCGCTGCAGCGAGTATTATTATCGCCTTTCCGTTTGGCTTCTTATGGGCTTTAGGGCGCCAGTCGACCATGCCCTTTGCCCGATCCGTGAGCATAACCTGTATCGAGTTCTTTCGAGGCACTCCGATACTCGCGTTATTTTTTATGGGCTCTGTGATGCTGCCCTTGTTTTTTCCTGCCAATGTCTCTGTCGATAAGTTATTACGTGTCTGGATCATCTTAATACTTTTTATGTCTGCCTACATGGCAGAGGTTTTTAGAAGTGGTTTTCAAGCGATACCTAAAGGTCAGTATGAAGCCGCTGATTCACTGGGTTTAGGTTATTGGCAAAAAACCTTACTGATTATTTTCCCCCAAGTGATTAAAGTGTCTATGCCAAATATCTTAGCGACATTTGTTATGGTATTTAAAAATACTGTGTTTTTATTAGTCATAGCCGTACCGGAAATGCTGCAGATTATTATGTCTGCACTGAGCAATTCTAATTGGTTGGGAGGCCACGCTATTGAAGGCTATTTGTTTGTCGGATTTATTTTTTGGCTGAGTTGTTTTAGCATGTCATTACTTGCCACATCGATTGAAAAGAAATTAGATACAAGTCATCAGAATTAGGATTTTGTCATGAGTACAAGCGACCAGAGCACCGCCCCAAAAAGTGATCAAGACATTATCATTATCAAGGATATTAATAAGTGGTATGGCAATTTTCATGTCCTTAAAAATATTAACCTAAGTGTTAAAAGAGGTGAAAAAATCGTTATCTGTGGACCATCGGGTTCAGGGAAATCGACCATGATCCGTTGCATTAATCGTTTGGAAGAGTTTCAACGTGGATCTTTAATAGTCAATGGTGTTGAGATGATTGAAGATGTG
The DNA here is from genome assembly GCA_963974595.1 of uncultured Oleiphilus sp. Lineage (GTDB taxonomy): Bacteria > Pseudomonadota > Gammaproteobacteria > Pseudomonadales > Oleiphilaceae > PZPK01. The sequence goes on from CAXBDA010000044.1 coordinate 1,655, forward strand.
AAAAATATTGAAGCCATTCGTCGAGAAGTCGGCATGGTATTCCAGCATTTTAATTTATTTCCTCACCTTACAATCTTAGAAAATCTCACACTAGGTCCTATCTGGGTTCAGAAAAAACCAAAATCAGAAGCAAAAGCGATTGCGATGGAGTATCTGGAAAGAGTTAAAATTCCTGATCAAGCCAATAAATACCCAGGCCAATTATCAGGAGGTCAACAGCAACGCGTCGCTATTGCGCGCTCTTTATGCATGTCGCCCGAAATAATGCTATTTGATGAGCCAACTTCTGCGTTAGATCCTGAAATGATTAAAGAAGTATTGGATGTCATGGTAGAGCTTGCTGATGATGGCATGACCATGCTGTGTGTTACTCATGAAATGGGTTTTGCTAAGAAAGTGGCTGATAGAGTGATCTTTATGGATGGCGGTGAAGTAGTCGAACAAAATACACCTAATGAATTTTTTGATTCACCCGAAACCGATAGACTACAGTTATTTTTGAGTCAAATACTTCAGCATTAGTAAGTGTTTACATCTTCTAAAGTGTTAAAGTTTTTAAAGGTTTCTACTTGCTCAGAGAAGTCTAGCCATTGGGCATGATTGTCTTTCATCCACTTCATCACACGATGCTCGCCTTTGTCTAAATATTGCGTTAGAGACTGCTCATAGTCTCTAGACATACACAAATGAAGCGGTTGTCGCTTTTCTCCCGTGTTAACTGCAAAGAGTATTGGTGCTTTTGACGCTTGATCTTGAGCTAGCTTAGCGCGTAAGCAGTGAAGCATTTTTGTACCGAACTCTGAAGAGAGTAGTGGGGTATCGCAAGGGCTGATCAAAAAGTAATCGGCATTACTTGCCTGGATAATACTCACTATCCCCGCTAAAGGCCCTGGGAAATCAGCGATGCTGTCACTAGAGGTTATGCCAGATATTTTAGAATATTCGCAATGGTTACGATTACAGTTGATAAGCACATTTCGTACATAGGGAGAAAGTGCCCGGTATACCCATTCGGCCATCGGCTTTTGTTTGAAAAGTTGCAGGCCCTTATCTTTGCCCTGCATTCTACTCGCGAGGCCACCTGCTAGAATCCCGCCATCAAGGGTGAAAGGATCAGACATAGTTATTCTTTAGAAGTAATAAATGAAAAGGGTTTACCAGCTTAGGCTGCTAAGCTGGTAAACATAATTATAGATTGCTATCTACAAAGGCAGTTAATTGTGATTTAGATAAGGCACCCACTTTAGTCGCATCAACATTACCATTTTTAAACAGCATTAATGTCGGAATACCACGAATATTAAATTTGGGGGGCGTTTCTTCATTTTCATCAATGTTTAACTTACAGATTTTAATTTTACCAGCATAGTCATCCGCTATGTCTTCTAAAACAGGTGCAATCATTTTACAAGGGCCACACCATTCAGCCCAGTAATCAACGAGTACTGGGATATCTGAATTTAAAACTTCTGCTTCAAAGTTGGCATCAGTTACATTAATAATGTTATCGCTCATGATTAAATTCCACTTAAAGTTTGAGGAGCCTGATTGGAAACGATGCGCTACAATAACGAATACGTCAGTAAAAAACAGGCTGATAAAATAATGAATAAAACTAATGAGTAATATATAGCCTTATCAGAGGATTTCAAGGTCGTGTTGACTGAAACAAACGCTAAAATAACTTCAAACGAAGCGCCTGAATATATTGCAGCCGTCGATATGGGCTCAAATAGTTTTCATATGGTGGTGGCGAAAATTTCTCATGGCGAAGTGCGTGTTATCGATAAACTCGGTGAAAAGGTCCAGTTGGCGGCTGGCTTAAACGACTTAGGTGAGATGACAGAAGAGGCTAAAAATAGAGCCTTTGATTGCCTCAGCCGCTTTGCTCAGCGTATTAAAGGTTTAGATGCCTCAGCGGTTCAAATTGTTGGTACCAATGCGTTAAGAGCCGCCAAGCAAAAGAAAGGTTTTCTGAGAAAAGCCGAAGAAATTACCGGATACCCCATCGAAATTATTTCTGGTAGAGAAGAGGCAAGGTTAATTTACTTAGGTGTCGCACATACACTATCTGATGATTATGGAAATCGTCTGGTGATTGATATTGGGGGTGGCAGCACTGAGCTAATAATCGGAGAACGCTTTGAAACAAAGGCATTAGAGAGCCTGCATATGGGCTGTGTTTCGTTTCGGGAAAAATACTTTCAAGACGGTCAGCTTACTGATAAAAACTTTTCAAAAGCGATCAGACATGCCTCTCGTGAACTACTAGGCATCAGTCAACATTATTCGCAACTGGGTTGGCAGAGTTGCGTTGGCGCCTCAGGCTCTGTAAAAGCAATTTTAAACAGCTTGGTGCATTTAGGTTATGCCCATGAAACGATAGAACTGTCTGCCTTATATAAATTACGCCAGAAAATGATCAAGTTAGGGCATACTAACTTTATAGATGAATTAGGGATTAAAAAAGATAGGGCCAGTATCTTTCCTGCCGGCTTGTCCATTTTGATTGCTTGTTTTGAAGTCTTGTCTATTACCAGGATGAGTTTTACCACGGGTGCCCTGAGAGAAGGTTTGCTCTACGATATTGTTGGTAGAATTCAGCATGAAGATGTCAGAGAGCGGACTATTCAATCGATGCAGCTACGTTACGACGTAGATAAGGTGCATGCACAACAAGTTGAAGAAACAGCCTTGTATATCTATACAGAGAGTGCCGATGCCTGGGGCATTAAAAATGCGATAAATGAAAATTTACTTAAATGGGCCAGCAGAATTTTTGAAGTCGGCTTATCGATTGCGCATGCGCAATACCACCGACATGGTGCTTATCTGGTGTACTATTCTGAGCTAGCAGGTTTTACAAGGCTTACGCAGCTGTACTTATCTATTTTAGTTCGTTCTCATCGCCGTAAATTTTCAGATGAACCCTTTGCGGCATTGACAGAAAAAGAACAAGTATTGCTTAAAAAACTCAGTGTCATTTTCCGTTTAGCAAATGTACTAACGGTTGCACGTAAATCTTCAGAAACTAATTTTTCTTTAAAAGTGGAAGATAAGACATTATTTTTGGATATGGGGCAAGGCTGGTTGAGTGAAAACCCATTGAATGAAGCTAATCTGGAATTAGAAAAAGAACTGCTATTGAAACAAGGCTTCGAGTTGCACATTAAATAAGGGTGAATAAATTGACGACCGATGAAAACAATATACTTGTTTTAGGCATTGAAACATCATGTGATGAAACAGGTGTTGCACTTTACCATTCCGAAAAAGGTCTAGTGGCGCATCGACTCTATTCACAAGTCAAAATGCATGCAGATTATGGTGGTGTTGTACCGGAATTGGCATCGAGAGACCACGTTCGAAAAACAATTCCTTTAATTGAAGCTATCTTAAAAGAAGCTAACTTATCCAAAAAAGATATTAATGCCATTGCGTACACTGAAGGGCCAGGTTTAGTCGGTGCTTTAATGGTGGGGGCGGCAATTGCGAATGCTCTGGCGCTCGCCTTAGATGTACCGATTATTGGTATTCATCATATGGAAGGCCACTTACTTGCACCGATGCTGGAAACGTCGCCACCAGCGTTTCCATTTATAGGTTTACTGGTCTCGGGTGGGCATACCCAATTGGTCAAGGTCGGTGGTATTGGTCAATACGAAATTCTAGGTGAATCTGTTGATGATGCAGCGGGTGAAGCATTTGATAAAGCAGCAAAAATGATGGGCCTGGATTACCCCGGCGGCCCTCTAGTTGCCAAACTGGCACAGTTAGCAAGAGCTGAACTTGAGGGGACTCCCTATCGTTTTCCGCGCCCTATGACAGACAGACCCGGTTTAGATTTTAGTTTTAGCGGTTTGAAGACCTTTACCTTAAATACGATTCATCGTATCAAAGAAGAGCAGGGTGAATTGACCGAAAAAGATAGAGCGCAAGTCTCGTTAGCATTTGAAGAAGCTGTTGTTGATACCTTAAGAATTAAATGCAAACGCGCACTGGAACAAACCGGTTTAACTACCTTAGTTATCGCTGGCGGTGTGAGTGCGAACACTCACTTACGTGAAACTCTTGAAGAAACCTTAGGAAAAATTCAGGCTAAGGTGTTTTATGCTCGCCCTGAATTTTGTACAGATAACGGGGCAATGATCGCCTATGCAGGAGCGCAGCGTTTACAAGCAGGACAGCGTAGCCAAGATGCTTTTTCAGTGAAGCCTAGATGGCCCATGAATACTTTAGAGCCACTTCAGTGAGTGAAAACGTGTCAGATAGCTTAATTAATCACGATAAAGTACTCGTTAAAGGCTTAAGCCTAGATGCCTCCATCGGTGTCTTCGAATGGGAAAAGAAGATTAAACAGCGTCTCATTTTTGATTTAGAGTTAGTTTGCGACTTCTCAAAAGCCAGTGAGTCAGATGATATTCATGATGCGGTTAATTACGCTCAGGTTTGCGAAGAAATAGACAAGCTTATTGCTTTGAAACATTATCAACTACTTGAATTTTTAGCCGAGCGTATCTGCTGTCATTTGTTCGACTGCTTTGATGTAAGCGCGATAAAACTTAGTATTTTTAAGCCAGAAGCCGTGCCTAAAACAACGAGTGTTGGTGTCGAAGTATTTCGTGAACGTAAGTCAGGCAGGCTTTAGCTGAGAAACGTTGTATAGAGAGTAATAGTGTAGTGATGAAACATGATGTTTTTCTCAGTTTAGGTTCGAATATAAATCGTAACCTCAATATAAAGCGTTGTTTAGAAAGCTTGCGAGATAGGTTTGAGGGAATAAGCTGTTCACCTGTTTATGAATCTGAGCCAGTCGGGTTTAACGGTGATTGTTTTTATAATTTGGTGGTAAAAATAACGACAACACTAAATTTAGATGAACTGACAATAACGCTGAAAATGATTGAAAATAAAAATGGTAGAGTGAGGGGGGGTAAGAAGTTTTCTTCGCGCACTTTGGATATCGATGTTCTAACATATGACGATTTATACGGTGTTTATCATGGTGTTGAACTACCCAGGCCCGAAATTTTTTATAATGCCTTTGTCTTATTGCCAATGGCTGATTTAGTGCCATTAGGCATTGAGCCTAAAACCAAGCTGACTTATTCTCAATTATGGTTAACAAAACAAGCTGAGATTCTACAAAAACAGAAGCTATGGCAAGTTGATTTTGAATGGCCTGAAGGTATTCAACATCACTCAAATTGAGAAAGCCTAATTTAATTCTTGATAAAGGCTTAATAGCCCCCTAGTTGATGCATCCAGGTTGGCGGCTATGTCACTATTGGACATTGCCTGAAACACTTCTTTGCCAAGAGTTTTCCCTAACTCCACCCCCCATTGATCAAAAGAGTTAATGCCCAATATTGCACCCTGGACAAAGGTTTTATGCTCATAAAGTGCTGTTAATGCGCCTAATGTTTGAGGTGTTAGCTTCTTAAGAAGGAGCGTATTGCTCGGTTGATTACCTTTGTTCTCTTTGTGAGGCGCGAGTTCTTGTGCTTGCTGCTTATCCATACCTTGTTTAAGTAAATCATTAAATGCCTGTTCTTTACTTTTACCCGACATCAGAGCGTTTGATTGGCTAAGGCAATTGCTGAACAAGTGTTTATGGTGATCAGCCATAGGGTGGTGAGTACTTAAGCAGGTAATAAAGTCAGAGGGTAATAAATGTGTGCCTTGATGTAGTAACTGGTGATAAGCATGCTGACCATTACACCCTATGCCTCCCCATATAATAGGGCCACTATTGTAAGTAAGTGCTTGCCCCTCTCTTGATACATGTTTGCCATTACTTTCCATATCTAATTGTTGAAGGTGATCAGGGAAAGTCCGTAAATATTGCTCGTAAGGTAAGACTGTATGAGAGCTTGCATTGAAATAATTCTGATACCAGATGCCAAGTAAACCAAGTAAAACTGGTGCATTTTGGTCCAAGGGTGTCTTTAGGAAATGCTGGTCCATATCATGGGCACCGGATAATAATAATCTGAAATTATCCATACCAATCAAAAAGGCGATAGGTAAACCAATCGCCGACCAAAGCGAATAACGGCCACCCACCCAGTCCCACATTGGGAAAATACGGTCTGGAGAAATACCAAGGTTGAGCGCTACTTGCTCTTTACTGGTGACTGCGGCGAGATGTTGTGATATATCGGAATCAGAAAAGCCAATTGTTTTAAGGTGGGCTTTGATGGCGTTGGCATTCTCTAGTGTTTCTAAGGTTGTGAATGACTTTGATTGTATTAAAAAGAGCGTCCTGTCTGGGTCAATTTTTGATAATGTTTCATGTAAGTCTGTGCTATCGATATTGGTTACATAGTGACATTGGAAACCTTTTAGTGCATAAGTCGCTAGTGCATCCGTCACCATTTTTGGGCCTAGAAAAGAACCACCAATACCGATGCTAACGAGGGTATCAATTGCTTTTCCATTGGCACCAAGATATCTACCCTCATGAACTTTTGTGAGAAAGTCCTGCATTTTTAGATGACACAACCTAACGTCTTCACTTAGGTTATCCTCACCTATCATTAGATCTTTCGTTTTATCTGAATGAGGCTGACGAAGTACTGTGTGTAAGACGTGTCGATTTTCGGTGTTATTAAGCGGCTTTTTGTTAAAGTCTGCGCCGGTAAATAAACTATGGCGCTGCTCATCAAGTTGAGCTTCTGCTGCCAGCTTAAAAAGTAAGCTTAATGTTGCTTTAGTTATTCTGTTTTTCGAATAATCGATAAAGATATGCGGTGCTTGAAGTGAAAAAGTAGTGAAACGCTCGCTATCTTCTTGAAATAAGTCGCGCATATGGACGTGTTGAAGCACTTCAAAATGCTCAATGAGTGTTGCGTGAGAAGGCAGTGAAGTCAGCATCATCTTAAGTCCTTTTTTATTTTAACTGTTGATCTAAAGATATTTTATCTTTAATGCATTAGTTTAAAGCTAGCGTAATATTATCAATTAATCGTGTTTTACCCAAATAAGCAGCCACTAATATGACGAACTGCTCATCCTTAGGAGCGGATGGCGCAAGAGTCTTGGGATTTGCAATATTAAAATAATCGGGCTTGAAACCCCCTTCTACAAGTTTTGCATTAGCATGTTCACTGAGTTTGACAAAGTCACGCTCACCGTCTTTAAGCGCTTCACGTGCCGCTAATAAAACCTTATACAATTGCGCAGCACTTTGCTTCTCGGCATCTGTTAAATAACCATTGCGCGAGCTGCGTGCGAGCCCTGAAGCCTCTCTTGAGGTGGGTATGCCAATGATATCTATGGGAAAACAGAGCTCGCTTGCCATTTTGCGAATAATCGCCAATTGTTGGAAGTCCTTTTCACCAAAAATAGCGATATCGGCCTGAACCATGTTAAATAATTTAGCCACGACGGTCGCCACGCCAATAAAATGTCCGGGGCGGCTAGCGCCACAGTGATAATCACCCAAATTCGGCACATCGACGCGAGTCTGTTCCCCTAGGCCGTTTGGATAAACTTCTTTTGCATTAGGCGCGAACAGTAAGTCGCAATTTTTTGATTCTAAGGCCTGAGTATCTGCTTCCAGGGTTCTTGGGTAGGCATCCAGGTCTTCATTTTCGCCAAACTGCATGGGGTTAACAAATATGCTGCATATAACAACGTCTGCAGACTTTCGGGCTTCCATGACAAGGCTTAGATGACCTTCATGTAAATTTCCCATTGTCGGTACAAAAGCAATTTTATGGCCCTGCATTTTATGCGTGCTTACGAAATGTCTTAATTCAGAAAGTGTATGAACGATGCGCATTAACGAGTCTCTTACTGTAAGATTCTATGAATGAATAAATATTACCCTGAAAAGGAGAATTCGGCAGAAGGGAATTCAGCCGACTTTACTGCTTCATCGTAACGCTTAAACGCATCTTGAATCGAATCTGCTTCTTGCATAAAGTTCTTAACAAACTTTGGTTGGTGTCCGGTATTTAAGCCGAGCATATCGTGCATGACTAGAACTTGGCCATCAGTCACATTGCCGGCACCGATTCCGATAACCGGTACACTCACTTCTTTCGTAATGAGTTCGGCCAGTGAACTAGGCACACACTCCAATAGAATAATATCTGCGCCTGATTCAACGAGTGCGCTTGCCGTACTAATCATATGGTTGGCGGTCGCTGAATCTTTACCCTGAACCTTATAACCGCCCAGTTTGTTGACTGATTGTGGTGTCAGCCCAAGATGTGCGCAAACAGGTATGCCACGTTGACTCAGTGCCGTGATATAAGGCGCTAGCCATAAATCACCTTCTAACTTAACCAGGTGAGCACCTGCTTGCATGAGCTTTCCGGCATTGTTCAGAGTCTCTTCAAGGGAATTGATGCTATTAAAAGGCATGTCTGCCATTATGAGCGGCCTTTCACTGCCACGGCTGACACACCTAGTGTGATAAATCATATCGTCTAAGGTGACCGGTAGTGTGCTTTCACGGCCTTGCAATACCATGCCCAAGGAGTCGCCTATCAGGAGTACATCAATACCCGCATCGGAGGCATGTTTAGCGAAGGTTGCGTCATAAGCAGTCAAACAGGAGAATTTCTGATTCTGCTGTTTAAGTGTTTTTAAGCTAAGAGTGGTAACCGGCATAATATGTTCCTTCAAAAATAAACGTTCTATGTTGGTTAGATAGAGCAGATAGTTCTCTGTATTTTAAGTATGTAGAAGCTTTGTTCTATGGCCTAAGAGTAACGGCTTGTTATCGATGACTCAAGAAAATGTTATAGGCTTTTTGTACCTTGAGTCAGCATTTTTAGATCGTGTTTCAAACAATCATCAAGGTAGTCTTTGAGCATGCCGCCATCGGGTAAAATCCACTCAGGCACAATTTCAAGAGCAGGTATTAAAACGAAGTCACGTGTTAACGCATGTGGGTGAGGAATAATTAAATCCGGCGCCTTGAGGTGAAGTCTTAGCTGATCCATAAAAAGAATATCAAGGTCGATACAGCGTTCACCCCAGTGCCTTAATTTCACTTTACCCTGGTCTGATTCTATCTTTTGCAAAACAGCTAATAATGCCTCTGGCCTCAGTGAAGTCTTAATAGCGATGACTGCATTGATAAACAGGTCTTGGTCTTGAGGGCCTTGAGGCAAGCTTTGATAAAATGATGACTGTTTATGTAGTTGGATGTGTGCATGATCAGCGATGCTTTTTATGGCTGTAGCAAGCTGTATGGCGGGAGAGTATAAATTACTGCCTAATCCGAGAAGTGCCACATAGTCCATCGTTTAGACTCGTTTTGGTCTGGATCTTTGCTTGGTTTGCACCGGTTTATCTGGATTGTCTTTACTCGGATATGTTTTATACCGACTGACTTTACGATGAACCGGTACAGGATGCTTCACTTGAAACTCTGTCCACCACTTGCCTAAGCCTTGGCAGTTTTCTCCGGCTAGTTCACGCAGTAATAAAAAGTCGTAAGCAGCTCGAAACCTTGGCTCCTCAATAAGCTGAAGAGGTTTCTTGCCCTGAATTCTGCGTAACCTAATTTGAAATTCCCAAATTTCTTTCATCATTAAAGAAAATCGTTTAGGAATAGAGATATGCTTGACCTGATCACTGAGAGTTTGCTGAGAAGCCTGCTGTAATGCTGGGAAGTCGGCTATACCATCGCCTTTAAGTTGAGACCAGCGGCGATCGACTTCAGGCCAAAGTAAGGTCGCATATAAAAAAGCGGGTGTAATGGGCTTTTCAGCACGAACCCTTTCATCGGTATTATTTAAACCATGCTCAATCATGGCAAGGTAAAATGCACGTTTTGAATTATGGAGCAAGGTGTGATTAATGTTGGGAAATAAAGGCTCAAATAAATTGTAGTGCCTTAGTGCTTTAAAAACAGTAACAGCTTTTCCAGATAAAAATAACTTCAGAACTTCATCAAACAGCCTCGCTGGCGAAATATTGCCTAAAAGAGGCGCAAGTTCAATAATGGCTTGTTTGGTTTTTTTTTCGATATCGAAATCAAGTTTTGCTGCAAACCTTAAGGCCCTAAGCATTCTGACGGGGTCTTCACGATAACGTGTTTCCGGGTCACCAATTAGTCGAATGAGTTTATCTTGGATGTCAGATAGACTATTTACGTAGTCATATATATTAAAGTCTTTAGGGCTGTAATATAGAGCGTTAATGGTAAAGTCTCTTCTGACGGCATCTTCTTCAAGTGTGCCATATTGATTATCACGTAATAACATGCCGTGTTCTGACTGCTTTTCTTTGTGCTCTTCGGCTTTTCCTCTGAACGTTGCAACTTCAATTATTTCTCTGCCAAACAGTATGTGAACGAGTTTGAAGCGTCGACCTATAAGGCGAGAATTCTTAAATAAGGTGTGTACTTGTTCAGGATGCGCATTGGTTGCGATGTCAAAATCTTTCGGTTGTTGCTTAAGCAGAATATCTCGGACACCCCCACCGACAAGATATGCTTTAAAGCCATGTTCATGTAAACGCTGCATAACTTTTAAAGCAGAAGGGCTTAATAAGCGTCTTGAAACGCAATGGTTGTCACGTGAAATAATATTCAGGGAGGTATCTGACATGTTGAGTCTTATCGTTACGGAAAAAGAAAGTTTACATTGTTATTGTATTTAATTGAATAGACTCGTTTCCAGAATGAAAAAGGATAAGGTTTATTAAATAAGATACGTGATAAAAGAGGGAGTAAATTAGAATAATGACTTAGCATGAAAAGATCAATCGCTCTCCGTGATTGATCTTTTCATGCTGAAAATAATAGCAGACTCATAAATTTTTTTTATTCTTACCTGTCCATGTCTGTACTTTAGGGCAGAAGCTTACACTTCTGCGTACCAATAGAATAATTCGAATACTCAGAGCGGTAGCTATAAAACAGATCTTTCAATTTACAAGCAGTGCAGCTTTGGCTGTTCTTCTTTTCTTGTAAACCCAAATCTAATTTATTTTATCGGCCGCTAAAAAACTAGGCATTCAAATAAATCTATTTACCCCGCATTTTTTATTTTTATTTATCGCGGTTTCTACAACAGTAACAAACGTCTATTTTTATATTTATTTTTAACATTACTGTTGGTTATTCTTATTATTATAGTTAGATATATAGCATTAGCTGTGCCATAAAAAATATTTTCAATTAAATCAATGATATATAAATATTATATAGTCCTTTTGGCTTAGGGGGCGTAGAGGGTGGGCTTATAAGACTCAAGCGATTAATGCCCGGTGTTTCCAATGGTAACGCGGGGTAACAAATGTGACTTTGTGTTTAGCTCTGTTAATAATTGTGAAATATTTGTGGGTTTAGATCTCATTTGTTTAAGAATCCTGGTTCGCTTTTTTTCGGGGAATGCCCAGGCGCTGGCGTCTTTCCCACAAGTTTTTTCGGCTGATGCCTAAGCGTTTTGCTAGTTCTGTTTCATTCATATGATCTTGGTTTTCAAGTACAAACTGTTGAAAGTAATCCTCGATAGATAGGTTTTTATTCGTTTGTTTGGTAAATGACATATGACTGTGAGACGGGGTAATTAAGCCTTGAGGAATATTGATATCATCTACTTCAGACTCAATATCAAGTAGATCGGCCGTGATCATTTTGTTGTCGCAAAGAATCGTGCCGCGTTCGATGGCGTTTTCTAACTCTCGAACATTTCCGGGCCAGTGATAGTCTCTAATTGATTTCATTGCGTCAGGGCTGAATTTAATATCATCTTGGCCGAGTTTTTTACAGGCTTTTTCGAGTAAAGTATTCGCTAAACCCAAGATATCGTCGCCTCTTTCACGAAGCGGCGGCAGTCTAAGCTGCACTACATTTAGACGATAGTATAAATCTTCACGGAAGTGACCGGTTCTGGCGAGCGCTTTGAGATTTCGATGGGTTGCCGCAATTAGCCTGACATCGACTTGCTTAGAAGCCGTTGAGCCAACCCTTCTAATTTCACCTTCTTGCAGTACGCGTAATAAACGGGCTTGCGCTTCAAGCGGTAGTTCACCAATTTCATCAAGAAATAGCGTGCCACCGTCTGCTGCTTCAATCAGACCATTTCGTGCACTCACTGCGCCGGTAAATGCGCCTTTTTCATGGCCAAAGAGTTCAGACTCTATTAAAGATTCAGGTATGGCAGCACAGTTGATACATACATACTCTTCATTACATCGGTGACTTAAAGCATGAATCGCTCTGGCAGCTAACTCTTTACCACTGCCTGTTTCACCTTGAATTAAAACCGTCGCCTCTGTAGGCGATACTTTTTCCATTAGGCGGAAAACACGCTTCATGGGCTGGCATTGGCCAAAAATGAGCTGGCCGATTTTTTCTTCTGCGGTTTGAGAGCCTACTGATATGATGTCGACAGGCATGTTGCTGCTTTTACCTAGAATGCCTTGGACAATTTCAATAAAATCAATATGATCAAAAGGCTTGGCTAGATAATCGACAGCGCCTGTCTTCATGGCTTCTACCGCTGACCGCAGACTCGCAAAGTTGGTCGTAATCAGTACGGGCACACCTTTCGCCAAGGCGATAATTTCACTCGCTGTATGTGATGGTTTGCTTAAATCGACCACAATTAAATTAAAAGAGGCGAGAGCATAATTTTCCGTTGCGACATTCATGGTTGATGCAACATCGACATGAAAATGCTGTTCTTCAAGCGCGTTCTGAAGATTGCTGCGGTGATCTATTTCTTCTTCAATAATTAAAATACGGCGCATAGCCCAAGCTCATGTTAAATCAATCAGTAGATAGTAACGTATAAATAGGGTTGTTCAGAAGTGTTCAAAGGTGACTATCTGGTCTGAGTTCACTTTTTCCAACTAAAAGTTGTGTGCACCAGCATTCAAGTGCTTCATTTAAGGCGTTTTTACAGTTATCGGGTGGATGCCTGAGTCGAAGCCCCAGGATAGAAAAAACATTGAGCAAGTTTTCTAATGCCAAGGCATTGTTAACAGCGGGTGCTAAGTTTTGCTTGCTTAATTTTTGTCCATTAGACGATGTAATAACAGGAAAATGAGAGAATTTGGGTGGTTTTGCCTTGAATGATTTATACAGCGCTAGCTGCATTGGGGTGGAGTCAATAAGGTCAAAGCCTCTGACTACATGGGTAATATTCTGTTCAATGTCATCACAGACCACTGCGAGTTGATATGCATAAAAGCCTTCTTTTCGTTGAAGAGCAAAGTCATCAGTGAGCATTCTTGATTGTTTACCTTGAAGGCCGTCGCACCATGTATATTGCTCGGCTTTGTTTGTTTTGTATTTTAGAGCGCACACGTTAATGTCACTATTTTGTTGTTGGCAGTCTTCGCGATGCTTGCCACGGTGCTCTTGTAAATATTTTCGGCTACAAGGGCATGCATAGGCAGACGTCATGTTTAGTAGTATTGCTAGCTGTTGTTTATACAGAGCATATCTTGAAGATTGGTAAACAGGTGTTTCGTCCGGTACGAGTTCATGGCAACGAAGTGTGTGAAGAATACTCTTAGCGGCATGTACTTGTTCGCGAAGCGGGTCGACATCTTCAATACGAATAAACCATTGCCCACCATGATAGTGTGCTTCAAGGTAGCTGATGACGGCAGCAAAAAGAGAGCCGAAATGTAGTGGCCCAGTAGGTGAGGGCGCAAAACGACCACGATATATAGGCATATTTACTTATGTATCTGATAAAAAATAAAAGCACATTACGGAGAATGAACTTTTATTTTTTCACCAAAGCCGAGAATATCATTAAATGCCGGTCTGGCGCTCTTTAATTTCAGCAAGCGTTTTACAGTCTATGCAGAGTGTTGCAGTGGGTCTTGCTTCCAGGCGACGTACGCCTATTTCAACACCACAAGAATCGCAGAAACCATAATCATCTTCTTTGATTCTATCGAGCGTCTTGTCGATCTTTTTGATCAGCTTTCGCTCACGATCACGCGTGCGTAGCTCTAAGCTAAACTCTTCTTCTTGCGTTGCGCGGTCGCTAGGATCTGCATAATTAGAGGCATCTTCTTTCATATGATGAACAGTACGATCAACTTCTTCCATTAGTTCTTTTTTCCAAGACAAAAGAATCGCACGGAAATGATCTAATTGATCAGCGCTCATGTACTCCTCGCCCTTTTTTTCGACGTAAGGGGTGAAGTTTGCGGTATTAGTAGGTTTTTGTTGATTAGCCGGCATATATTTCATCTCATGTTTGGTACTTATTGCTACTCGTTGGCAAGCCGGGACAACGAGATACCTTGTTAGCTTTCACGTATTTATCGAGCAGCAGTAAGGCCGCATTTCTTATTACAAGAAGCTAAGCTGGAAAAATTAGCAGAAACCATGAAATTTAGCCAATTTTTTCTGTATTGTTTGATGAACTGATTACAAAACGAAACAACTCAGTGCCGATAGGAAAAATACTTAGGGTTATGAATTCAAGAAAAGATGTTTGTTTAAACCTGAAAATGTGGTCTATAGTTCTGAAAAGCATAAATATATTACCGAATTATTACAATAAGTTTGAACGGGAGCTAAATGTCGACACATAAAAAAATTCTTCTGGTTGATGACAGCCGTATTTCGCGTCTTATGTTAAAAGCGATTGTAAAGGCAAATTATCCTGGTTGGGAGATCATCGAAGCTGAGGATGGCGAAACTGCTTTAAAGCTTTGCCAATACACTCAGTTTGATTTTATCTCTCTTGATATGAATATGCCTGGCAGAGACGGCTTAACCATTTCGCCTGAACTTCAAGACTTATGCCCAGATGCCAAGATTGCGCTATTGACGGCAAATTTTCAGGAAAGAGTTAAAGACAAAGCGCTGGCACAAGGTCTTAGTTTTATCCCTAAGCCGATTACCGAAGAAAAGGTGGTTGATTATTTATCAAAGCAGTTAGAAAAAGATTAAAAGATAAACACTATCTAAAGCAGCTCTGGTAATTTCATATAAAAGACTTATCATCGTGATTAATATCGTTTGGCCTTTAAAAGAGAAGTCAGCTTCACTTGGGGCGGAATAAACCATATTTTCGAAAATTGATGGATGAGTAAATATGTTTGCTGAAATCTTTACATTAGTGATGGATACGGTTTCCTCACTGTATTTAATGCTTATTTTGATGCGCTTTATTTTGCAATTGTCACGCGCAGATTTTTATAACCCGATCTCTCAATTTATCGTCAAGGCGACCAACCCTTTACTTATCCCCCTCAGGCGTATAGTGCCGAGTATCGGTGGGATAGATACCTCATCGATTGTTTTGGCAATATTATTTCAGACCCTGGTTATTTCAATTAAGATGCTGGTACTCAGTGGCGGTCTTGAGAATCCGTTATTTCTCTTGGCATTATCTGCGGTGATGGTGTTGGATGTTTTATTAAAAATCTACTTTTGGTCCTTGATTGTGATGATTGTCGCAAGCTGGGTTGCTCCGGGTAGTGGCCACCCTGCATTGGTATTAATAAATCAAATTGTTGAACCCATCATGCAGCCATTTCGTAAGCTATTACCCCCCATGGGAGGGTTGGATTTATCACCTATTTTAGCGTTTTTAACGATTCAGGTGCTTGAAGTCGTTGTCAAAGGCTTGCAATCGCAAGTCTTCTCCTTAGCTTAACTGGTTTGATATGATTGCTAACGAGCTCTCTGATCAGCTTGCTGTTTATTTCGAATGGAAGCAGCAACTTATTGCTAATATTGAGCTCTATCAACACTGGTTGGTCGATAATAACCTAAATTCTTTTGCGTTAGAGCAGAGCCTCGAGCAGGGCAAAGCCTTGTTAGAAGAGGATCAGCTGACGATAGCGATGGTTGGCGAGTATTCTCGTGGCAAAACGGAGTTGATTAATGCCTTACTCTTCTCGGGTTTTGGCCAGCGTATCTTGCCTTCCCAGGCTGGTCGGACAACCATGTGTCCGACTGAGATTTATTATGATAGCAAACAACCAGAAAATTTTGTGCGCCTGCTTCCCATAGAAACACGCTTAAGGCGTGAGTCTATTCAAAGCTTAAAAGCCGATGAAAGCTTATGGAAAAACATTTCAATAGATGCCAATGACTCACAACAAATCACCAGTGTGCTGGCCCAATTAGCGGCCACTCAGGAAATAGATCTTGAACAAGCAACGCGCTTAGGGTTTGATCAGCGAATGTTAGAGTCCTTACCTAACCAAGCGGACAAAGTGCTCGTGCCTGTCTGGCGTCATGCCTTATTAAGTTTAGATAACCCTTTATTGAAGAAAGGCTTGCGGTTCTTGGATACACCGGGCCTGAATGCCTTAGGCTCAGAGCCTGAATTAACCATTAGCATGCTACCCAAAGCGCAGGCTGTGATCTTTTTGCTCAGTGCTGATGCGGGCGTAACAGCCAGTGATATGTCTATCTGGAAGCAATTTATCGATAGTCGTGATGCCGATCATAGAGCCGGCCGGTTTGCGGTATTAAATAAAATTGATGTTTTATGGGATGATATTCAAGGTGAAGATTACGTCCAGAGTTCGATTTTGAAAGTACGCCAAGATACCGCTGATCAGCTGGGGATTGAGCTAGATGATGTGATCGCAGTGTCTGCTAAGCAAGCCTTAATGGCGAAAGTAAAAGGCGATGAGCGTTTAATCCAAAAGAGTGAATTACCTTATTTAGAAAATATTATCGCGCAACGTATATTGGTTCAAAAAGAAGAGCTTGTTTGTCATGATTTTGTGGCTGATCTCCAACAGATGTTACATGGCTCGATGGCATTATTAAATCAGCGGCTTGCCTCAATGCATGAGCGTCTTGAAGCACTCGAGCAACCAGCATCGAATAAGCAAATGTTAGGCGATCTGGCGAGACAATCCCATGAAGAGCATGAACGGTATTATAAAAAGCTCATTACCTTAAAATCGAGTCGTCGTTTAATGAATTCTCAGGGTGAAATTTTGCAAGAGCTGATGAGTTCGCTCCGTTTTAAAACGCTTATTAAGAAAACTAAACGAGCAATGCATGACAGCTGGAGCACACTTGGCCTTATGCATACCATGAACCAGTTCTTTAATCAGATGGAAAAAGAACTGGATAATATGGTCGTCGAAGCCCGGTTAGCCGATAAAATGGTGGCAGCAATTTATCAACGATTTAAAGCCGATATTGATGCCAAGCATTTAAAACCCAAAATGTTTTATATTGAACCCCAGAGAGTGGCCTTAAAAGACCTCAAAACAAAGCTAATGCAGTTTTGTCGGCAACCAAAAATGTTTATCACCGAGCAATCGATGTTGATAGAGCATTTTTTTACGACCTTCGTGTCTGAGGTTCAGTTAATACAGGAAGAGGTCTATGAAATCACCCTTCAATGGCCAGATAAAGCCTTAATGCCTTTGATGCAATATGCTCAAGAACAGAAAAAGAATTTGGAAAATCAGCTAACGCAGCTGAAACGATTGGCAAACTCAAGTCGTGAGTTAAAAGAGCAGCAGCTTGAATTGCAAAAAGTGATTAAGCAGCATGAGCATGAATTAGACCGAGCAGCACACTTAGAAGAATGCTTTTGTTTCCCCGATTTTCCGGGTAGTCCATTATTGGCTAACCAAGGCTAAATATTGCCATTAGCTTTTGGTGCGTTTACACTCCGCATTCATTTGCATCCCAGAGAATATGGTCACGAATGTCCAGTCAATCAAATCAGAATGCAGCCGCTAACCAAACCAATGATGCCTTAGCACATTCGGTTGGTATTGTTTCTCCGCAGAAAATGCACTTCGACCAAGCATTAGCCCTAGTTAGTGGGAAAACCTTAAAACAATACGACCTAGTTTATGAAACCTATGGTGAATTAAATAGTGCGCACTCAAACGCGGTGCTTATTTGTCATGCCTTGAGCGGTGATCATCATGCAGCAGGGTTTTCTAGCGAAGATGAAAAAAAACCCGGTTGGTGGGATAGCTGTATTGGCCCCGGAAAGCCGATTGATACCACTCACTTTTTCGTTGTTTGTTTGAATAATTTGGGCGGTTGTAACGGCTCGACAGGCCCTAATACAGTTAATCCTGATACCAATGAGCTGTATGGCCCAGACTTTCCCATTATTACCGTTAAAGATTGGGTAGAAAGTCAGGTCCGCCTTGCCGATGCTTTAAATATTCAAACATGGGCTGCGATTGTCGGGGGTAGCTTAGGTGGAATGCAGTCTCTTGCCTGGTCGCTTTATTATCCTGAGAGACTAAAACATTCTGTGGTAATTGCTTCAACACCTAAATTAACCGCTCAAAATATTGCCTTTAACGAGATATCACGTAAAGCGATTACCTCAGACCCTGATTTTCATCAGGGTCATTATTATCGATTTAATACCATTCCAAGCAAAGGTCTCATGCTTGCGCGGATGATTGGCCATATTACTTATCTCTCAGATGCGGCAATGGGTGAAAAGTTTGGTAGAGACAGAAAAACAGAAGCCTTTAACTTCGGTTACGATGTTGAATTTCAGGTTGAAAGCTATTTAAATTATCAGGGTGAACGTTTTTCTAAAAGCTTTGATGCTAATACCTATTTACTGATGACAAGGGTGCTCGACTATTTTGATCCGGCCTCTGAATTTGGTGGCTCTCTCGAAAAAGCCTTTGAAAAAGCGAGCTGCAATTACTTTGTGGTGTCTTTTAGCACCGACTGGCGATTTGCCCCAGAGCGATCTGAGCAGCTTGTTGAATCCATGGTAAAGGCCGGTAGATCCGTGAGTTATGCTGAGGTAGATGCACCCTATGGGCATGATGCTTTTCTTATTCCGACAGAACGTTATATGGCTATTTTTTCAGCCTATATGAATCGGATTATTAAGGAGATAGACGCATGAGAGCCGATTTAAAATTAATTGAACCTTGGGTTAAGTCTGGCTCTCAAGTGCTCGATTTAGGCTGTGGTGATGGTACTTTATTGGCCTACTTAAGGGACAAAAAACAAGTACAAGGTTATGGGCTTGAAATTGATACCGCACAGATTACTCACTGTATTGAAAAAGGTGTCAATGTCATCGAACACGATTTGGATGCAAAAGGCTTAAAACGCTTTGCTGATCGTCAGTTTGATACTGTGATTATGACACAAGCACTGCAAGCTGTGCGAAGACCAGATGTCATGCTTGAAGAAATGCTTCGTTTGGGTGAGCAGGGTATAGTGACCTTTCCGAATTTTGGTTATTGGCGTTGTCGTCACTATTTGTTGTGGAAAGGCAAAATGCCCATGTCTAAAACGCTGCCACATACCTGGTTCAATACACCGAACATTCACTTGTGTACGTTTAAAGACTTTGAAGCCTTATGCCAGGAAAAGGGCATTAAAATCCTTAATCGAATCGTTGTCGATGCTCAGTTTTCTCAGAGTCGTTTTGCCATGATGTGGCCAAATTTATTTGCAGAGTTTGCAGTTTATCGTATTTCACGTTAGTAAAATAAAGCATCAAAATAACTTAAAAGAGAGTACTTCAACATGAAAAGCCTATCTCGTTTTTACCTGTTTAGTGTCATTCTGTGCTTCTTTATCGGCTCGGTTAATGCTGAACAAAAGAAAGTTTTTGATGGCCCGGATGGCAGTGAATATGAAATTCACTATATTGGGTTTACCAGTACTTTTTTAGACCCGGAAGTGGCCAAACAGTACGATATTGTACGCAGTCGTGCCTTGGGTATTGTTAATATCAGTGTGATTAAAGTGGAAAAAGATGGCTCTAGAAAAGCAGTGGGCGCGGTCTTACAAACAAAAATGACCAATGATATCCAACAAAATCAGTTTTTATCTTTTAAACAGATTGTAGAAGGCCCGGCAATTTACTACTTAGCACAGCTTCAGTTTAGAGAAGCTGAAATTCTGGTCTTTGATGTCTCAGTGTTTCCTGAAGGCAGTGTGAAGCCTTTGCAGTTTAGATTTGCTCAAAATTTTTATAATGATTAAATTATTTTCTAGGGTGTCATCGTGAAAGTCGTTCTTGCGAGTGGTAATCAAGGCAAAATTAAAGAATTAACTCAACTATTGCAGGCTCAGAATGTTGCTGTTCTGGCTCAGTCTGAATTTGATCTAGCATCGCCAGAAGAGACCGGGCTCACCTTTATTGAAAATGCCTTAATCAAAGCGCGTTACGCTGCTGAGAAAACCGGTTTACCTGCTATTGCCGATGACTCTGGCTTATCTATACCAGCACTACAAGGTGCTCCGGGAATTTATTCTGCGCGCTATTCAGGTGAAGATGCGAGTGATCAGAGTAATATTGATCTGGTATTAAAAAACTTGGCAGGTGTTGAAGGCGCTGATCGCGAAGCAGTGTTTAACTGTGTGCTTGTTTATTTAAGGCATGCAAAAGATCCAACACCTATAGTTTGCCATGGGCAATGGAAAGGCTTAATTATGCAAGAGCAGACAGGGCAGGGTGGTTTTGGTTATGACCCTATATTTTGGATACCTGAACAACAATGCAGTGCCGCAGAGTTAAGTAAAGATGTAAAAAATGCGATTAGTCATCGTGGTAAAGCCTTGGCGCTTTTAGTTGAAAAGTTTAATGACGCATTGGTTAAATGATCAATCATTTACCGCCATTAAGTCTCTACATTCATATTCCCTGGTGCGTCAAAAAGTGCCCTTATTGCGATTTTAACTCACATACCACTCAAGAAATCCCCGAAAAAGCCTATCTTGCACAACTGAAAAAAGACCTGCTTGCCGATTTAGTCTTCGTTAAAAATAGACCCCTGAGCAGTATTTTTTTCGGTGGTGGCACGCCTAGTATAATGAGCCCAGCCTTTTATAAAGCTCTTCTAAGCTTTATCGGAGAGCATATCGAGGTCAATGCGGCAACAGAAATTACCTTAGAGGCCAACCCCGGAACAACTGAATCGAGTAAATTCTTCGGGTATAGGGACGCTGGCATCAATCGTTTGTCGATCGGTGTACAAAGCTTCCAAACACATCAACTTGAAAAATTAGGCAGGATTCATTCAGGTAATGATGCGATTCGGGCGATTAGGCAAGCCAAACAAGCCGGTTTTGATAACTTCAATTTAGATTTAATGCATGGTTTACCAGACCAAACAACGGCTTCAGCTTTAGCTGATTTACAGCAAGCACTCGATTTAAATCCGCCACATTTATCGTGGTATCAATTAACAATTGAACAAAATACCGAATTTTTCCGTCACCCGCCGGTATTGCCTGAAGACGAATCTCTCTGGGAAATACAATTAGCCGGTGCTGAACTATTAAAACAGCATAATCGCCAACAATATGAAGTGTCTGCTTTTGCTTTGCTAGGCAAAGAAGCACAACACAATTTAAACTACTGGCGCTTTGGTGACTACTTGGGAATTGGTGCTGGAGCACATGGGAAAGTAAGTTTTTTATCAGGAAAAAATAAAAGTAAGGGCACACTAACTGATTTGAATGTTATTCGATATCGAAAAACCCGCATGCCCAAAGACTATCTGGCAGCGACTTATAACTTACAGCCTAAGGCTAGTTTTCGTATTGCTGAAGAGCTGATTCAGTCTGAAGATTTACCCTTTGA
This sequence comes from uncultured Oleiphilus sp., assembly GCA_963974595.1. Taxonomy (GTDB): domain Bacteria; phylum Pseudomonadota; class Gammaproteobacteria; order Pseudomonadales; family Oleiphilaceae; genus PZPK01. The sequence goes on from CAXBDA010000044.1 coordinate 23,164, forward strand.
ATTTTTGATGAATGCACTCAGGCTTACTAAAGGTGTTGCAGAAGACATATTTACTTTACGTACAGGTTTGTCGTTAAATAAATTAGAACCACAGTTATCAGAATTAAGGCAGCAAGGCTTGATTCACACAAAACGCTTGGGAACGACTGAAAAGGGCTTATTGTTTTTAAACAATGTCTTGGAGAAGTTCACTGAGCTTGAACATTGAATATGAAACGTAATTAGGGATGATCGATGTGCTAGCTAATCAAACGTTATTTCAACGCAGCCAAGATATATTCTCAGACTTTCCCTGGACTATCGAACTCTATAATCCTCAAGGCGATGTATGCATCTTAGGCAAACAACAAAAGCATTGGTACCCCGCACCTTTACAAATTAAGTTACATAGTCAGGCGGCAGTGTCAGACTTCCTTAAGCTTGATGCTTTCAGTTTGATCCAGCGTTACCTTCAAAGTGAAGTGGATTTTGAAGGGAATTTCCATTTGTTGCCGGCAATTAAGGCCTTTGTCCCAGTGAAGTTAAACCTTAAGCAACTATTTAGCAGTTATTTGAGAAATCGCTATTTTCAGAATATTACTCGAGCACGCAAAAGCGTCAAGAGTCATTATGATATTCCCCAACGCTTACTCGAAAAGTATCTTGATGTACGTTACATGGCTTACTCGTGTGCCATGTTTGAAGATGCTGAGCTCACAGATACGTGTTTAGACTTACTTAAAAAATCAGGAGAGGGCGAAAAGGATGCTTTTGATTCCTTGGAAAAAGCACAATGGCGTAAGTTTAAAGATGCCGTGGACTTTCTTGCACCTGACCCAGGTGAAACCCTGCTCGATGTAGGGTGTGGCTATGGTGGCCAGCTCGAAGTCGCCTTGGCCTCTCATCCCTTTGGTAAGGTTGTTGGCTGGACGCATTCTTCCAATCAGGCAATCAATGGCTCTAAAATGCTTGCGGCCTATCCACGCGAACAGTGGGAGCTGAATGAGGGAGATTATCGTGAAGATAAACGTGTTTTCAACCATATTACCTCGACGGGAATGATCAGCCATGTCGGCCCGGGTGGGCTGACACCTTATGTTAAAAATATCCGTAAACGCATCGCTACAGACGGTCGCTATTTACATCATGCCTTAATGGCAGATTATAGCTCAACGCCCCTTGACCAGCAGGTTGGAGTCGCTTTTAACAAAGACTATGTTTGGCCAGGTTTTCATTGGTTTACCTTGGGGGAGCATATGCGTACTTTGGAGCAAAATGGTTTTAAAGTACTGAGGATGCAAAATCTGCGTGCGCATTATTCAAAAACAATTACAGCGTGGTACGAACGCTTTATGCAGCATGAAACTGAAATGAGAGAGCAGATGGGGGAGCCTACTTTTAGAGCTTGGCGCTTGTACCTCGGTGGCGGGGCAAGTAGTTATTCGGGTGATGTAAACAGGCTTTATTGTGTGGCAATCTAAATTATACGTATTACTGGACCGGCCCAGTGCCTGCTTAATAGGCGGTGCGCTGATGGCCTTTGCTTACGCCCCTTTTTCTCAAGCTTGGCTGGTATTTTTCCTGTTACAGCCTTTGTGGGTAGCAGCGAGTCATCCTGAACCGAATACACGCATCTGGCGTGGCTTACTTTTTGGCTTGGGTTATTTTTCTATTGGCGCTTACTGGTTTGTTCAAACCCTTCGGGAGCATTTAGATTATTCTTGGCCAATTGCTTTGGGAGCTCATTTACTGATTACTGGTGCATGTGCGTTAGCGCCCACAACGTTTTGCTGGCTGGGTGGCTACCTTAAAGCCAAAGCTTTTCCCAGGCTCCTTGCTCTTGCAGCACTTTGGATTGTGATTGAAGATATTCGCTTCCAAGCATTTGGAGGTGGCCCTTGGTTAAGTTTGGGTTTAAGTCAGATAGATATGCCCTTAGCAGGCTTGTATGCCATTTTTGGTGAAGTAGGAACCTCCTATTTTGTAGCCATTATCGTCGGATTAATAGCCTTTGCTGTTATTGGCGATGGCAAGGTGTTGGGCAAGCAGGTAAAACGACGACGGATTGCTTTTTCTATGGGGCTTGTTTTTCTAATCATGCTTCTTGCAGAAGCCTTAAAACATGTGGAATGGACAGCCTCCGTGGGTAAAAGACAGGCGGTGGCTTTGGTGCAAACGGCAGTATCACAACAAGAACGTAAAAACCTATCGTCGCAGGCCGATCGTTTGGAAAGTCTGGCATCACTGACAGAGCCTTTTTTGGGCAAAGCTAAGTTTATCATTTGGCCTGAAACAGTGGTGACCCTAGACAGGCAAGACGTCAATAAAAAACTCGAAACCTTGAATGAAAAAGCCATGTTTGCACGTTCAACTATCCTCATGGGCGCTTATGAGCCGAGCATGACGGGGATGCGTTATAATACAGCCTTTACGCTTGGATATGAGTTTGGGCAAACCTACCGTAAACGTCATTTAGTACCTTTTGGTGAATATGTGCCTCGACTATTAACATTTTTGAATGGGCATGTTCCGGGTGATGTCTATCGAAATCAAGGCAGAAGCCCCTCGCTTATCGCCAATAGCGGCACACTTTATGGCATTTCAATTTGTTGGGAGGGTTCATTTAGTCGCGATATAGTCTCATTAACAAAATCTGGTGCCCATGTACTGGTCAATATTGCAAATGAAGCGTGGTTTTCTGGTAGTAGTTTGCCAGATCAAAACCTAGATGCAATGCGAGTACGCGCGATTGAAAATGGCCGGTTTTCAGTGAGAGTAGCCAATTTTGGACCAGGGGCTATAATTGATGAAAAAGGCCAATTAAGTGCGATGATTCCAGCCGGATCGCCATCAAGTACGATGGGCTATGTTCAACCAAGAATCGGTATGACACCTTTTATATTATTAGGCGAGGATTTAATCACAGTAAGTGCGTTATTGATGATTGTGATAATAGTTCTTAGAAGCAGAAGGAAGCATAAGTCAAGTGAGAGTTAAAGGTTTTACTTTAGTTGAGCTGGTATCGACAATCGTGCTTATCGGGATCTTGGCAGTGACTGCACTCCCGCGCTTTGCAGACTTGGG
>CAXBDA010000045.1:0-25670 GCA_963974595.1 uncultured Oleiphilus sp.
TTACAGCGTTTCAATAAAAACTACTTTCAAACAAGTGCTGTTTGGTCTGGCGATTTAGACAGTGCACTGAAAAATAATAAAAAGCTTAGCGTGAGCCTAGGTGGAAATGAGCTAGGACAGCGTACTCAAGAAGTTGCAATAAGCTTGAAGGATCTTAAAAAAGCCTATGTTGAATATCGTAAATGCAACCGTGGAACACAGATCGGTTCTCTTTAAGTTTTCAATCAGTGAAGGCTAAGTATTAGCCAAAAACACTTAGTCGAGTTTGTTCTCAGAAAAGCTTATTAAAGGTATAGGAATAAGCTTATCTCAGCGGTTGACTTTGAGCTGTTGTCATACTCTAATCACCGGTCAACTATTCAACTATGGGTATTGTTATGAAGGTATTGGTTACAGGGGCAAATGGTCATATTGGTTCCAATGTGGTTAGGTCGTTGCTTGCTCAGAATTATCAGGTTAAGGCATTTATTCGAAAGAGCGCTGATACCCGTGGTTTAGATGGTTTAGATATTGAATATTGTTATGGCGATGTGATGAAGCTGGAGACATTGGAAGACGCTGTAGTCGGTTGTGATGCGGTTATTCATCTTGCAGCAGTGTATAAAACCATTGCTAAAACACCCGAAGAGATTGTTGAGCCAGCAATTGAAGGTGCCAAGAATATTTTTGCAGCCGCCAATAAAGCCGGTATTAAACGCATTGTGTATACCAGTTCGATTGCTTCAATCGGTTTTTCTTACGATCGAAATAAATTGCTCACGGGTAATGATTGGAACCAAGATGCGCATAACCCTTATTACATTGCTAAAACGCAAAGTGAGAAAGCAGCACAAGAATTAGCCCGTAAATACGATATTCACTTAGTGGTTATTTGCCCTGCAATTGTGATGGGTGCATATGATTACCGAATTACTCCTTCAAACCAGATAGTCATGGATTGGATTAACGGTTCAGGCCAAACCTACATCGGGGGCATGAATGTTGTCGATGTGCGTGATGTGGCCGATTTTCATGTTGCTGCTTTAACCAAAGGTGAGAACTGTCGTCGTTATATTGCAGGTGGTGAAAACTGCGTGGTTAGGGATCTAGGCAACAAAGTGGCGAAAATGACGGGGCGTAAGCCCATGCATCTGCCTACTGGTCGTAAAACAACCTTATTCTTTGCCAGCATTGTAGAGAAAATTTGTAAATTGTTCGGTGTAACACCGCCTTTTACCTATGACCTGATTTATGAAGTTTCAGAACGATGGGGGTTTTATGATTTTCAGGAAAGCATTGACACCTTTGGTTTTACACCTAGAAAATCGGATGAAATATTGAAATCTGCCATTAACTGGTTGCTCGATACCGATAAAATCAAACCAGGCATTGCAGGCAAAGTGAAAGCGAAAATGGCGCAAGTTTAGCGCATTGCCGCCGTTTATTGAGTCAAAAACCCGCTCAATGAGCCAAGAAGTTGCTCATTGAGCTTGTCGAAATGCACTCGGGAAATAGTATTGGGAAATTATTTCGTGGCGATAAACGTCGCCCTAAGTGGTGCCGGGTAACCTTCTATTGTTTTGTTCATATCATCCGGGTCAAGAAAGTCTTTTAAGGACTGGTACGTCATCCAGTCTGTCGATCTTTGTTCTTCTAATGCGGTCTGATTCTTCTCGACACATTTAATGTTTTTGAAACCCGCTCTTTCAAGCCATAGTATGATGGTGTCTGTTGATGGGATAAACCATACATTTCTCATCATGGCATAACGATCTTTTGGCATTAATGAGTGACCTGGTGCGCCTTCACTTACTAATGTTTCCAAAACTAACTCACCGCCTTGCCTAAGTGTGCCTTTAAGTTCAAGCAAATGGTCGATAGGCGATCGTCGATGATATAACACGCCCATTGAAAATGTGGTATCGAAAGCTTCTAGCTGAATTGGCACATCTTCCATACGCACAGGTAAAAAATGAATAGGCGAATTTGGGCCGCAATATTTTTTCATGGCTTCAAATTGTATTAAAAATAGGTTACTCGGGTCGATGCCAATAACGTGCTGAGCACCTTCGCCAAGCATGCGCCAAGCGTGATAGCCTGAACCACAGCCGACATCAAGAATGACCCGGTTTCTTAATGGGCTGAGGTGTTCTTTAATGCGTTCCCATTTAAAGTCTGAGCGCCATTCGGTATCGATAAATACATCAAAAATATTAAATGGGCCTTTACGCCAAGGGCTTAACCTTAAAAGTGCATCTTGTAATCGATTTTGAGTAGCGTTATCGAGTGGCTTCCCAGATAAAGCGCTCACTGCAGCTATATTTAATTCAACGGTATCAGGGCTAAGGTCGGGTAAGTCGTGGAAGGCATCAAGCCAGCGACTCAGATCTCCATGGGGCTTTTCTTGAAGCTTATGTTGTAATAGTGGCATAAGTGTTTCAAGCCAGGCTTCCAGCTTATTTGTCTTCATGAAGGCAAATAAGTCCTCATATAAAGGATGAAAGTCCATATAATTTCTCTCTATTCTTTGTTTTTGACGGCAATTAAAGACATAAAGTTAAAACATTGATACCACAGATGTGTGTCTGTAAAACCAGACTTTTCGAGTCGGGTTTTATGGGTATCCAGAGTGTCGGGTAATAATACTTGTTCAAGGGCCGAGCGTTTTTGACTCACTTCAAGTTCACTATAACCATTGGCTTTTTTGAAATCCCAGTGAAGGTTTTCTAGTGCACTTTGCTCACTTTTGTTATCGAAACAAATTTTTTCAGAAAGAATGAGCACACCGCCAGGAATTAAAGCACGATAGATTTTACTTAACAGTATTGTTCTTAGTTCTGGATCAATAAATTGAAGTGTAAAGTTTAAGGTAATCACTGAGCTGGGTTTAAAGTCGAGGGAATTAATATCTGCATTCATTAACTCAACGGGGGTTTTTTCATTATCGAGTTCAATATGGTGACGACAATGCTCAAGCATCGCTGATGAGTTATCGATAGCGATAAGTTTGCAGTGCTTGTTTTTTAAACCATGGCGCATAGCTAGTGTAGACGCGCCTAAAGAGCAGCCCAAGTCATAGCAATGGGTATCGTTTTGGGCGTAGTGTTCTGTGATGATGCCGATCATCGGGATAATCGTGGTATAACCTGGCACTGAACGTCTTATCATATCCGGAAAAACGCGAGCAACCGCTTCATCAAAGGCGAAGTCTGCAACTTTATCTAAAGGTTTAGAAAAAATATTATCTGCTTGAGTGTGTTTCATACTGAATTATTAACTATTGATTTTCTGAAGACATTTGTTTTGGAAGGCAGCGGACTCCGCGGTTTTTATAATCGACTAATAAGCCTTGCATGCCATCGTTAACATCAGAGGTGATGAACAAATAACCACCGTTGCATATAGCCGTTTGATTAGACGATTTATGAGAAAGCCGGTATTGTTTGTTTTGTTGTTTTTCAATAAAAACGGCTTTGTATTCAGCAACAGGGTAGTCATCTTTATTCTGATTATGTTGAATGAGGCCATTCCACTCAAGGGTGAAAAACGTTACAAATACCGCGGCAAAAATAGCGATGACCAGAGTTCGCTTACTGACGTTATCATTTTGTGGAGTATGTTCGTTTGTCATATTTAATAAACCATTAACCTTGTTTGATTTGCCTGTTTTTAAAGAAATTTTGTAAATTGAACAGTTTAATATTGTGCTTGAAGCTGTAACGGTGGTTCATCCAGAATAGCGAACTGTTCGCGTAATTCGAGTATATGGTCTGACCAATATCGCTCTGTGTTAAACCAAGGGAAAAACATAGGGAAGGCCGGGTCAGACCAACGCCTTGAAAGCCATGCAGAATAATACATCATCCTGAGGGTTCTGAGGCTTTCAATCAAGTTTAACTGTCTTGGATCAAAGTCACAAAACTCTTCATAACCTTCGATGATTTCGATTAGTTGTTGTGTTTGTTGTAGCCTGTCTCCTGAGAGCAATAACCAAATATCCTGAATGGCTGGTCCATTCATACAGTCGTCAAAATCAACGAAATGCGCTAATTCATCTCGCCATAAAATGTTACCTAAATGACAGTCACCGTGAAGCCGAATGGAAGAGAATGGTGTGCGGTTCCAAATGCTGGTTATTTTGCGAATAATGTCGTCACTTAGGGTTTTATAGGCTTCAATAAGTGAGCTGGGAATAAAACCTTCTTTTAATAAATATACTTGACTCTGCTTTGCCCATTCTTCTACAGATAAAGTCTTTCGATATTCAAAGCTTTGTTTACCAGAAATCTGATGAATGCGACCAATATTTCGGCCAATTCTGAATAGTGTATCGGGGCAGTCAACTTCAGGCGCATGACCACCCTGGCGAGGGAATAAAGTGAAATAAAAACCTTTGTATTGATGTAAAGTTGAGCCATTTATGTCTAAGGGACAAATTACCGATATCTCTTGAGACAGAAGCGCTTGAGTGAATTGATGCTCTTCTAAAATGGCCTCTTTACGCCATCGAAAGGGTCGATAAAATTTGGCTATCAAAGGCTGGCTTTCCTCAATACCGACTTGATAGACTCTATTTTCGTAGCTGTTCAAACTTAAAATTCTTGAATCCGTTTCAAGCCCTATGGATTCGATGGCATCAAGCACAAAGTCGGGTGTTAGTTGGTCGTAAGGGTGTTCTGAATTGATCATGTTCAAATCAGTTTACTCAATAAGTCGATGAAAAAAGGCCGCTAGTGTAACATGTTAATTAAACTGTCTCGTTTTTTGGGCTTATATACAGGAGTCTGTGACAAATTATGGCTTAAAATATGTGTCCCTTGCTGAAAATACTGTAGAATCTGGCGGTGCCGCCATTCCATTTTCACAAAGAGACATACATGCACTGTTGAAAGTGAAAAAATTATCAGGATAGTGCACACTTTGTTTATACAGTCCATAAATTGTGGTTTGGTAAAATAGAAGTTAAGCCTATAACAATTAAAAACGAAAAAATGACTTAATATAACTAGGAGAGTTACACATGAAAAAAACAGTATTATTAGCTTGTCTTGCTACAAGTGTTTCTACGCTGTCTATAGCGGATGATGAATATTCAGACTTTGAAGCATATTTAGGCGCTGGTACGTATATGTTCGATGACAATTTACGTGACCTGGACGATGCCTATAGTTTAGAAGGTGGTCTGGAACTTCCTATGAATGAAACTGTTTCTTTGGAAGCATGGTTGTCTGATTATACTGCAGATAGAAGTAATACCTCTGCTGAGTATGATGTGCAAAGAATTAATTTAGGTGCATTGTTCCACCTGAAAGAAGGTTCGACCCGCCCTTTCATTTCAGCCGGTGCAAGTCATTTAGAATTTGACCCCCAGAATGGTTCAAAGTTTAGTGAATCTCTAGTTAATTTGGGTTTGGGTGTGAAACAGTACTTTGATAACAATATTATTCTTCGTGGCGAATTACTGACGATGAACAGCCTTGATAACGAAGTGACTGAATTTGGTGCGCGTTTAGCTGTGGGTTATGCCTTTGGTCGCTCGGTTGCTGCGCCTGTTGTTGAAGTGGCTCCTGCACCTGTTATTAAAAAGAAGGTTAAAGAAAAGCCAGCTCCAGCACCAGTTAAGCCAGCACCTGCACCAGTAGATTCTGATAAAGATGGCGTTGTGGATGCCAATGATAAATGTGCGAATACTAATGCAGCCTTTAAAGTGGATGCAAGCGGTTGCCCAGTTATGTTAACTGAAGCTGTTGAAATCAAGATGAATGTTAAGTTCGCAAACAACAGTTCAATTGTAACGTCTGAAAACTTTTCTGAAATTCAGAAAGTAGCAGACTTCATGAAACAGTTTGATAAAACTACTGTAACGGTAGAAGGTTACTCTGATGATCGTGGCCGTGCAGCATACAACAAAAACTTATCTCAAAAGCGTGCTGATGGCGTAAGAACAACACTTATCAATGAGTTTAAAATTCCGGCAGAGCGTATTACTGCAATAGGTTATGGTGAAGAAAACCCAATTGCAAATAATGCAACAGCGGAAGGTCGTGCTCAAAACAGACGTGTTGTTGGTGTTGTAGAAGCTAAAGTAGAAAAAGCAGTGACTAAGTAATTTTTAATACAGAGTTACTAAGCTAAATAAAAACCTCCCTTCTAAATAGTTAATTTTGACTATTCAGTTGGGAGGTTTTTTATTATAGGCTGCTTGTTAGTTGATTTTTCTGGTCGGGGTATATATTTAACTATGGAGCAATTTGACGTTGAATGTTTGGTCGTCGGTGCCGGTGTTGTTGGTTTAGCCGTCGCCAGAGCCTTAGCTAAGCAAGGTAAAGAAGTTGTCTTGGTGGAGCAAACTGAAAGTATTGGTAATGGCATCTCGTCTCGTAATAGCGAGGTTATTCATGCGGGTATTTATTATCCAAAAGGCAGCCTTAAAGCAAAACTGTGTGTTGAAGGAAAAGCACTTCTTTATCAATACTGTTCAGAGCATCTTATCCCGCATCAAAAACTTGGCAAAATGATTGTTGCTCAAAATGACGCAGACCTATTAAAGCTACAATCAATTGAAAAGCATGCTCAAGATAATGGTGTTCTAGATTTATCCTTCTTATCCAAACAAGCACTATCTGCCATTGAACCAGAGTTAAGCTCTATCGCAGCACTTTTTTCCCCTTCCACTGGCATTATTGATAGCCATGCTTATATGTTGCAATTACAGGCTGATTTCGAAAATGCGGGTGGCCTATGCATTTTTAATACAAAGCTGAAAGCTATTAAAGCTGATGTGCTTGGCATTCATTTAGAATCAGATGCTGACAATACAAAAATTTTGGCGAAACAATGCATTAATGCAGCGGGTTTAAGTGCTGTTTCTTTTTGTCAGAGTTTGCAAGGTTTCCCTGCGGTTGTTTTACCCAAGGCGTATTTTGCTAAAGGTAGTTATTTTTCTTATCAGGGAAAGGTACCGTTTAAACACTTAATATATCCTGTTCCCGTCAATGGAGGTTTGGGGGTTCATTTAACGTTGGATATGAATTGCTCGGCCAAATTCGGGCCAGATGTCGACTGGTTACCCGATGGGATGCCTTTTGATTATCATGTTGATGATGCCAAGAAACTAGATTTTCTAAAGGCAATTAAAACCTATTGGCCTGAGGTAAATGAAACAAAACTATGTGCCGATTATTCTGGCATTAGACCAAAAATAGCTGGCCCAACAGAAACGACTGCTGATTTTTGTATTCAGGATAAAGGTGTTCATGGTATCTCCGGCTATATTAACTTGTTAGGCATAGAATCTCCGGGGTTAACCGCCTCACTCTCGATTGCCAACATGGTGTCTGGCTACTTAGGGAAACCTCTGACGAGCTAAGTTAGCGTTACCTTATTTTTGGTGTACGAGCGAGACACCAAACATCGACTCGTTTTGCGCCATGCTCTAACAATAGCTTACCTGCTAATTCGCAGGTTACTTTTGTTGTCATCACGTCATCTATCAGAGCAATATGTTTTCCTGCTAAAGTCCCTTGCTTCGAGGCTTTTTTAGAAATACCAAATGAGTCTCTGAGGTTTTTCATGCGTTCTTGTTTGCTAAGCCGTGCTTGAGTGTCTGTGGATTTTATTTTAAGTAAGGTGTTCTTTGAAATAGCAATATTGGTACTTTTCGATAAGGTTTTTGCGATTAATTCAGCTTGATTATAACCCCTCTCTTTGCGTTTTGATTTATGTATAGGGATGGGGATTAGTAAGTCGGGTTTTGTTATTGCATGGTTTTTCAAGGCTAATAAGTATTCTTGGCTGAGCGCCCAGCATAAAGCGTTTACCCAATATCGCTGTTTAGAATATTTTATTCGCTTAATAACTTGCTTGACCGGAAACTCATAGCTAAAAGGGCAAAGTGTCATTGTAAAGCTGGGTGGAAGTGTTAAACATTCACCGCAGATTAAGCTAGGCTCAGCGGCTTCTGAATGCGCCATTGTTAAGGCTAAGCAACAAATGCCGCATTTGGTTTCGTTTCTAGGTAAGTCCCAATAGCAGTCATTACAAAAAAAGGGCTTGTCTAGCGTTTTTTCATCACATAGTTGACAGCTTTTTTGACTAAAAAGTGAAGAGTATTTTAAGTTTGATGCTGTTGTTTCAGGTTTCGCTATTTTTGAGTTGTTAACCAGATTTAAGAATTTGGTTGACAAGTTTTTGTGGATTCTTATCATTAGACTCATCCTTGAGCTTATTTTAGGCAAAATGATGCCTTGGCATCTGTTGTTGATACGCTCAATAATGATTTAATTCTCGGGAAAATACTATGACGATGCGCCATTTTTGGACTCATGAAGAAGTACAGGCTTTGTTTGATCTGCCATTTAATGATCTTTTGTTCAAGGCTCAAACTATTCATCGTGAAAACTTTGACCCGAACCAGGTGCAAGTCAGTACGCTGTTATCGATAAAAACAGGCGCCTGCCCGGAAGATTGCAAATACTGTCCACAATCAGGTCATTACAATACAGGCTTGGAAAAAGAGCGTTTACTGCAAGTTGAAAAAGTCCTCGAAAAAGCACGCGAAGCAAAATCTAAGGGTAGTAGCCGTTTTTGTATGGGGGCTGCGTGGAAACACCCTAGCGATAAAGATCTTCCCTATGTCTTGGAAATGGTTAAAGGTGTCAGGGATCTTGGTCTTGAAACATGCATGACGCTTGGGAAGTTAACATCTGACCAAGCCGCTCAGCTAAGCGATGCAGGTCTCGATTACTATAACCACAACCTAGATACCTCGCCTGAATACTACGACAAAATTATTACCACCAGAAGTTATCAAGACCGTTTAGATACCCTTTCTCATGTGCGCGATGCCGGTATGAAAGTATGTAGTGGCGGCATTGTGGGTATGGGTGAAGAAGCGAAAGACAGAGTTGGTCTGTTGGTTCAGCTTGCTAACCTGCCATCACAACCTGAAAGTGTCCCGATCAACATGTTAGTTAAAGTGAAAGGAACACCGCTTGAGAATGTTGATAATCTCGATAATTTTGAATTTATCCGTTGTATCGCCGTGGCGCGTATTTTAATGCCTCAGAGTCATGTGCGTTTATCGGCCGGTCGTGAAAGTATGTCTGATGAAATGCAGGCGATGGCCTTTATGGCCGGTGCAAACTCTATCTTTTACGGCGAGTGTTTATTGACAACACCCAACCCGGAAACCCATAAAGATCTGCAGTTATTCAAGCGTTTAGGCTTAAGGCCAGAGCAAGGTATTGAAAAGACAGATGATGAGCAGGAAGCTTTATTAACCAAGGCAATGGATGCGCAGGCCAATGATCATTTGTTTTACGAAGCCGCTTCAGCTGATAAAACGTCGGGTTTGATTAATACACAGTCAGTGAATTAGTTGGCTAGTTTCCAAGGATCATGGCGAAAAAGTCTAGAGGATCGCTCAGAAGCCGGGCTTATCCGCAAGCATCAAATACTCGAATCTGCCCAAGGTGTAAATATTCAGGTTGGTGGTAAGCCATTTTTGGGTTTTTGTAGTAATGATTACCTAGGGCTGGCCAACCATCCAGAAATTTGTGAAGCGGCTATTAAATCTATCGAGTCTTATGGCCTTGGTAGCGGTGCTTCGCATTTAGTCATCGGACATCATTTAGAACATGAACTGCTTGAGAAAGCATTAGCTGAGTTCACTGGTCGTGATCGAGCTGTGGTCTTTTCCAGCGGCTATATGGCAAATTTGGCGCTGATCTCTTCTCTGGTGAATAAGTCTGATTTAGTGCTTCAAGATAAGTTGAATCATGCCTCTTTACTGGATGGTGGTTTGTTAAGTGGCGCGCGTTTTCAGCGCTTCCTTCATAAGGATATGAGAAGTCTTGAAGGCTATTTAACCAAATTTTCCCAGACTCCCAAAATAGATAAAACGCTCATTGTGACAGATGGGGTGTTTAGTATGGATGGTGATATTGCGCGTCTGGATAAGATGGCAAAAATTTCGCGTGACTATGATGCTTTATTGATGGTTGATGATGCCCATGGCCTAGGTGTTGTAGGTGAACATGGTCAAGGAACGATAGCGGCACATGGTTTATCTCAAGAGGATGTGCCTGTTTTGATGGGAACCTTTGGTAAGGCGTTCGGCACCAGTGGTGCATTTGTAGCGGGTTCAGAACAGCTTATTGAATTTCTAACGCAAGTTGCCAGACCTTACATCTATACAACGGCGATACCACCGAGTGTTGCAGCAGCAACTCGAAAAAGCTTAGAGCTTATAAAATCAGCAGACTTATCCCGTCAACACCTACAGGCTTTAATCGCTTATTTTCGAGAAAAGGTAAGTGCTTTAGGTTATACCTTAATGTCATCCACTACACCCATACAGCCTGTTGTTATCGGTTCAAGTTTTCAAACGATGGCATTGGCTGAATTCTTAAAAGGAAAAGGTATTTTGGTGGGGGCTATTCGCCCACCGACTGTTCCAGATAAAACCGCACGCTTAAGAATAACGCTTAGTGCCACGCACAGCTTTGCACATATAGATCGTTTGCTTGAAGGCCTCGCTGAAGCTTTGCAGTTAGGTGTTATTCATCATGACTAGCAATCGTGTGGAAAGGTATATTGAATGCGTTTAGTTTTCCTGAATGGCTGGGCTGCATCGTCTAAAATGCTAGAAAGCTTTAAATCCTATCTACCATCTAGTTATGAATTATATATTTTGGATGATTTGTATCAATTTCAAGGTGCTGAAATTGTATCCAGAATTGATGAGTTGATGACAACAGAGACTATTCTTGTGGGGTGGTCCTTAGGTGGTATGTTAGCGCTTTATTATGCAAGCTTAAGTTCAGGCAGCCATCAAGCTAAGGCACTTATTTTATTAAACTCTTCAACCTGTTTTTTGGAAAGACATGATTTTACGGAAGGTGTAAATCGTGAAGACTTTGATGCTCTAAAGCAAGTTATCCAAGCACAAGATACAAAAGCCTTGCTTCGTTTGTTTGGCCACTTACTGGTTCAAGGAAGTCTCAGCCACAAAGAAGACCGGCGTTTATTGAAACATGACTTTAATGCCGAGACCTTACCGAGCTGGAAAGTGCTGTCTAAAGGTCTGGATTACCTAGAAGCCTTAGACCTTAGAGAAACACTAAGCGCTATTCAACAGCCCACTTTATTTATGCTGGGCGAGCGGGATGTATTAGTTAACGCTTCTTCAAGCTTCAAGTTGTTAGAAAAAAATACCAATTTTACCGTAAATATAATACCAGAAATGGGACATTTTCCGTTTGGTGTTTTTGCCCGGGAGGCAGTGAATATCGTCGTCGATTATGTTTCTTCTCTCAATAAGAGCAAATGCTAATGATGTTGATGCTTAAAGAAAGTAACGTGAGTAAGTTATGAGCATTATTGATAAAAAAAAGATTGCGCACTCTTTTGGTTTAGCTGCCAATACCTACGACTCAGTGGCTCACTTTCAACGCTGGATTGGGGCTAAGCTAATAAGAAAAATCCCTGAGTCTGCTCCCGGTACGATTGTCGATTTAGGCTGTGGCACAGGTTACTTTTCTGAGGTCTTGAAAAATAAATTTCCTGATGCGAATTATATCGGCATGGATTTATCTGAGGATATGGTGAATTTTGCTAAAGCTCATCATTCCTCAGAATGTGCCTGGCTCGCAGGCGATGCTGAATCCTTACCGTTTAAAAGCAACTCAATTGATCTGGTTTTTTCCAGTTTAGCGATTCAGTGGTGTTCAAATCTAGCCCTTTTAATGAAAGAGGTAGAGCGAGTATTAAGCCCGAATGGTTGTTTTGTTTTTTCAACTTTATTGGATGGCTCTTTGGAGGAACTTAAAGTGGCTTGGTCTGAGGTCGATGATAAACAACACGTAAACGACTTCTTTCTAAAAGAAGACTATCGGCAGGCGATGATTGAATCGGCCTTGGATATCCGAGTGTTAAGTGAAGAAACAAAGGTTTTAAAGTATCAAAAGCTAACAGCGTTAATGCGGGAGTTAAAATGTCTGGGTGCTCATAATTTAAATGAAGAGCGCTCAACGGCTTTAATGGGAAAGAAAAAACTAAGTGGTGTGGTTTCCGCATATGAAAAATTTAGGGTTGATGAAGGCTATTTGCCTGCAAGTTATGAGGTGTTGTGGGGCGTAGTAATGAGCAAAAAATCGGGGGCCGAAAATACGGCCATTGAATCTGTCGAAATGCGTTAGACACAACGGGTAGTTTAATTTAGAAGACCCTTCTGTGGGGCTCAGGGTACCGAACTTAGGTGCTGGTAAGATAGATATAGAAAAAGAGGTTGGCATGAAACAGATGTATTTTGTAGCAGGAACAGATACCGGTGTGGGTAAAACATTTGCGAGCTGTATCGTGTTAAAAGCCGCAGAGCAGAGTGCTCTTAGGACCTTGGCATTAAAACCTATAGCAGCAGGGTGTGATTTAGTTGAATTACCGAATGGTAAAACACAATGGCAAAATGAAGACGCACTTGCATTGATGGAAAATATGTCGGTTAAACTTCCTTATGCCCAAGTTAATCCGATTGCCCTGAAGGTGCCTGCTTCACCACATATATCGGCAGCCTTAGAGTCAAAAATGGTCCGTGCAGATCGTATTGTCGGGTATTGTCGCGGTGCGCTGTTAACACCTGCCGATTTTGTTCTGATAGAAGGTGCAGGTGGCTGGCGGGTGCCAATTAGCCCAACTGAAACCATGGCTGATATTGCCAAACAGCTGGAGTTGAAAGTTATTTTAGTGGTTGCTTTAAGATTAGGGTGTTTAAATCATGCTTTATTAAGCGCAGAAGCTATTCGAAGAGATGGTCTTGAAATTGCCGGTTGGCTTGGCAATCAAATAGAGCCACAAAAAATGGACTATGAAGAAGAGAATATAGCGACATTGAAGTCATCTTTGGCGGCACCTTGTATAGGTATTTTACCGTATTCAGAGAGTCAAAACCCTAGTTCTATGGTTGATTGTTTGGATTTAGATGTGCTGTTGTAAATGACTGTATTGATTTGTTACTGCATCATTGTTCTGGTTGAAAAGTAAACAGTTTTTTGCTTTAATCTTAATAAGTCTATTTTTAATTGGATATACCGTTGTGTTCTTGAAGGTGTATGTCAATTTATAAATTAGCCTCAAATATTATTTTATAGGCCATAACCATGAACGTGAATTCAACTCTCCAGTCAGGTTTGCAAGGTATCCAGAGTGCTACGCAAGGTGTTGAACGTGCAGCGAAAGATATTGTGCGCTCAGGAACAGATGGTGCTGTAGGTCAAAATAACGTTGTTGAGTCGCTGGTTGATTTGCAGTTATACGAAAGATCAGTGCAAGCTTCAGCGAAAGTAGTAAAAACGGCTGATGAAGTACTAGGCACAATTTTAGATACAATGGTTTAGCGAACAAACCTTATTGATGAGATAATAACTAAAATTGGCCCTGTGAGTCACCCTAATATCAAGGTCTAGTTATGATCCTCGCTCCTACCAATAACATTACAGCCTCGTCTCCTAGTTATTTAACAGGAGCTCAAAACTCTACTGTTTTAAAATCGACTAGTATTAGTTCTAGTGACTTGGCATCAAGTAGCCAGCTTCCATCTGTTAATGTCTCATTGTCTTCAAGTAGTGGCCTTGCGGCTTCAACTGTTGCGGGTATTCCGCCTATTTATAGTAAGCCGACAGTGGCTGCTATGAATGAATCTCAGCTGTCTCCTAGTCGGCCGAACGCTTCTTCTGAGGGTTTAGCTGAAGATGCAATTTTATCTGGTTCGCAAGTATCTGAAGAAACCGAAGAAGATAACTCGCTTAATGCAAAATCTCAGGGAGGTGAGGAGGGTAAAGAAGGTGAAGAAAGCAAGTCGTCAGGTTTAACGTTATCTGAAGACGAGTTTAAAATGATCGAAGACTTAAAGATGCGTGATAGAGAAGTAAAAGCTCATGAGCAGGCTCATAAGTCTGTCGGTGGTCAGTATACGGGGGCCATATCTTATAGTTATCAAGCGGGTCCTGATGGTAAGCGTTATGCTGTTGGTGGTGAGGTACCTATTGATGTCTCACCCGTTTCGGGTGACCCTCAAGCTACTATGACTAAGATGACCATTGTGCGAGCTGCTGCTACAGCACCCGCAGAGCCTTCTGCACAAGATCAGTCTGTCGCGGCACAAGCCGCTATGTTGTTAGCCGAAGCTCAATCTGAGCTTGGTAAAAGTAAATCTGAAGTAGAAAAACAAACATCATCTAGGCAGGCTGATAAGGAGACGGAGCGCCGGCAAACGTTTGTTTCCGAAAACTCAATTGATGTTTTTGTTACGATTTCTCAGGATGGTGTTTCTAGTAATAACTTGATTGATGCGTCTGTTTAATCATGCCTCCTGCTAGTAAAAAATAAAAATTTACAAATCTCTCCTTTATATTGCCTACTCTTTTATTTATATCTGCTAGTCTTTTGTTTTACATAAGAAAACGCCTTAATGTCTTGGTGTGATGGCTTAAAAGTCCTTATTTTCCAGCCTAACTGACAGCTTAAAAAGTTAGATTTTAAAGGGTCAGAATCTTGACAAAAGGTTAAAGCAAACGTATGTTTCAAACAGTCGTTTGATATTTGATGCTTTATTTTGAGTAAAAGCTCAAAAATATCTTCGCCAACTCAACGACGCTGTTAGAAATTATGATTTTTACAGTTGGCGAATTGATATGAATTTTCTTTTTATCAAAGTGTTAAAACGTAAATAATTTTATTTGAGGTTACACCTATGCCAGATTACAAAGCTCCCTTACGCGAAATCAAGTTTATTATGAATGAACTTTTGGATAGCGAAAAACACTATAGCCACATTGGCGCAGACGAAGCATCACCCGATATGGTTGAAGCTATCATTGGTGAAGGTGCAAAGTTTTGTGAAACAGTTTTAGCACCATTGAATGTTGTTGGTGACCAAGAAGGTTGTACTTGGAGCGAAGATGGCGTTAAAACGCCAACTGGTTTTAAAGAAGCATATCAACAGTTTGTTGAAGGTGGTTGGCCGTCAATGAATGCCCCTGTTGAGCATGGTGGTCAAGGTCTTCCTGAGTCATTGAATATTGTATTAAGTGAATTAATTGGAACTGCAAACTGGTCTTGGGGCATGTATCCAGGTCTGAGCCACGGTGCAAGAGCTACGATTGAAGAGCACGGTACACCAGAGCAACAAGAAACTTACCTGACTAAGCTTATTTCAGGTGAGTGGACAGGTACCATGTGTTTAACAGAGCCTCAATGTGGTTCTGATCTAGGTATCTTGACAACGAAAGCTGAAGCAAATGCAGATGGTAGTTACGCTATTACGGGCACTAAAATATTTATTTCGGCTGGTGAGCACGACATGGTGGACAATATTGTTCACATCGTTCTAGCGCGTCTTCCTGGTGCGCCTGAAGGGACTAAAGGTATTTCTTTATTCATCGTACCTAAGTTTTTACCCAATGCTGAAGGCAATCCTGGTGAAAAGAACAACGTAAGCTGTGGTTCTATCGAACATAAAATGGGGATACATGGTAACTCAACCTGTGTGATGAACTTTGATGCCTCTAAAGGTTGGTTGATTGGCCCGGAGAATAAAGGCTTGAACTGCATGTTCACCTTCATGAACGTGGCACGTATCGGTACGTCTATTCAAGGTCTAGCTGCCGCTGAAGGTTCATTTCAAGGTGCACTGGCTTACGCGAAAGATCGCCTAGCGATGCGTTCATTGACGGGGCCTAAAAATCCAGATGGCAAGGCAGATCCAATCATTGTTCACCCAGATGTTAGACGTATGCTTTTAACTCAAAAAGCGATTGCTGAAGGTTCACGTGCAATGATTTACTTTGCTGCACAGCAAGCTGATTTGGTTCAGCATGGTGAAGGTGAAGAGCAGAAAGCTGCTGATGATATGTTAGGGTTCCTCACGCCTATCCTTAAAGCGTTCTGTACTGAAGCTGGTTTTGAGGCAGCTAACCATGGTGTTCAGGTATTTGGTGGTCACGGTTTTATCGCGGAGTGGGGTATGGAGCAAATCGTTCGTGATACGCGTATAGCACTTCTTTATGAGGGCACGACCGGTATTCAAGCGTTAGATTTATTGGGTCGTAAAGTTCTAATGACTCAAGGTGAAGCGCTTAAAAACTTCACCAAGCTTGTGCATGTATTCTGTAAAGAGAATGAAGCTAATGAAGGTCTTAAGTCATTCGTAGATCAGCTGACAACGCTTAACAAAGAGTGGGCCGATATTACTATGAAAGTAGGTATGTCAGCAATGAAGGATCGGAATGAAGTTGGAGCCGCTTCTGTAGATTATTTGATGTACTCAGGATATGTTTGTTTAGCGTACTTCTGGGCGAAAATGGTTGCTGTTGCTCAGCAGAAATTAGCTGAAGGTACGACTGAAGAGGCGTTTTATACGACTAAAATTCAAACAGCTAAATTCTACTTCGATAGAATCTTGCCACGTACTTTAGCGCACGCACAAATGATTAGTGCGGGTGCAGAGTCAATGATGGCTGTTGAAGAAGCTAACTTTGCTTTCTAAGTCAAGGCATTAAAAAAAGCCCGCATTAGCGGGTTTTTTGCGTTAAAATACTGCGCAAAGTTTTATGGCAGAGATTGTTTTAGTTAAAATCTCTCTATCGCATATGTTGAACCCAGAATTGAGGAAATAAATATGGCTGATTATGTAGCCCCGTTAAAAGATATTCGCTTTGTAATGAATGAGGTATTTGGCTGTTCAGATTTATGGGCTTCCTTGGCAGGGACTAAAGATACAATCGATGCTGAAACAACGGACGCAATTTTAGAAGAAGCAGGGAAAATTACGGCATCTTTAATTGCTCCTTTAAGCCGTAACGGTGACGAGGAAGGCTGTAAGTGGAGTGAGTCGGGTGTTAAGACTGCTACAGGTTATAAAGAAGCCTATAAAACGTTTGTAGAAGGTGGTTGGTCTGGC
Organism: uncultured Oleiphilus sp.; assembly: GCA_963974595.1. Lineage (GTDB taxonomy): Bacteria > Pseudomonadota > Gammaproteobacteria > Pseudomonadales > Oleiphilaceae > PZPK01. Next base: position 16,937 of record CAXBDA010000045.1, read on the forward strand.
TTAACAGGCAACCCGGATTATGAAGGAATGGGTATGCCTAAAGTTGTAGGTGCTCAATACGAAGAAATGCTTTATGCCTCTGATATTTCGTTTGGCTTGTATGTATGTTTGACTTCGGGGGCAAGTTTAGCCATTGATGCGCATGCGACTGAAGAGTTGAAGCAAAAGTACTTACCAAAAATGTATTCTGGTGAGTGGGCGGGCGCGATGGATTTAACAGAGCCTCATGCGGGCACCGATTTAGGTATGATTCGAACCAAAGCAACAGATAATGGCGATGGCTCGTATTCTGTTACCGGTACTAAAATTTTCATTACCGGTGGTGAGCAAGATCTATCTGAAAATATTATCCATTTGGTTTTAGCGAAACTTCCAGATGCACCTGCTGGACCTAAAGGTATTTCATTGTTCTTGGTTCCACGAAATAAAGTAGATGCAAATAATGTTGTTGGTGAAAACAACAATGTCTCTTGTGGTTCAATTGAACATAAAATGGGGATCAAAGCCTCAGCAACCTGTGTTATGAATTTTGATGATGCTCAGGGTTGGTTGGTAGGTGATCTAAATAAAGGCTTGAATGCCATGTTCACAATGATGAACTACGAGCGTTTAAGTGTGGGTATACAAGGTCTTGGTGCTGCAGAGCGTTCTTATCAGAATGCCGTTGCTTATGCCTTGGATCGTATTCAAGGTCGCGCAGCGACAGGTGCTGTAAATAAAGATAAAGCGGCTGATCCGTTAATCGTTCACCCTGATATCCGTAGAATGTTAATGACAATGCGTGCTTATAACGAAGGCGGGCGTGCATTTTCTACTTATGTAGCAAATAACTTGGATATTTCCAAATTTTCAGATAATCCAGAAGAAAAAGCGAAAGCTGAATCTATGGTTGCTTTACTAACACCTGTTGCGAAAGCATATTTGACTGACAGAGCATTAGATTGTTGTATTGCGGGTCAGCAAGTATTTGGTGGGCATGGTTTTATTCGTGAATGGGGTCAAGAACAATTAGTGCGTGATACGCGTATTACCCAAATCTATGAAGGAACCAACGGTATTCAGTCATTAGATTTAATGGGCCGTAAAATTGCTGCAAACAGTGGTCAGTTTTATGAAATTTTTGCTGCAGAAGTGGCGAGCTTTATTGACGCAGAATCGGGTAATGCAGAAATTGCACCTTTCATCGTGTCATTGTCTGCAGCACTTGAAAGATTAAGTGATACAACTGAATATGTTCTGAATACATTTAAATCTGATGCCAATGCGATTGGTGCAGCTTCTGTTGAGTATCTAGAGTTATTTGGTTTGACTGCTTATGCCTATATGTGGGCGAAGATGGCTAAAGTAGCTGCACCAAAATCGGCTGATGAGTTCTATGCGGCGAAGGTAAGTACGGCTAAATTCTTCTTTAACCGTTTATTACCTAAGTCAGTATCTTTAGCAGAGTCAATTCGGTCTGGTAGCGAAGATATGATGAGTCTGACGGCTGACCAATTTTAATTAGCTTCAATTAAATAGACATAAAAAAACCTGCGAAAGCAGGTTTTTTTATGTCGGAAGATTTATCTTTATTTGTTTATAGTTCTTTTGAAATATCTTCCCAAGTAGAGTTTAAAATAGCAGCCTGAATTTCTGCTTCCCATTTTTTGTCGACAATTCCGTTGCCATCACTATCTTCAATCATTTTTATTCTGTTACCGTTGATGTCATAGAAATACTGCGCCATAAAGTCCCACTTTCCATCGGCATCATTATCACGAAGATATTGTGTTCTTTGTTTATTTTGGTTGTATTTATAACTTTCAATGTAATCAGCTTTACCATCAAGATCTGTATCTAGTTCATATCTATTTAGATTGTTAGCGCCATCGTAAGAGAATTGAGCATTAGTGTAAGGTGTTGTGCTTTCATTTGATGATTGAATATTTTGAGATGTCTTATTTCCTTTAGCATCATATGAGTAAGCTATATCAAGCGACGTATTGTCAGAGTTTGTTTCAGTAAATCGACGCACCTTTCCATTTTCGACAGTCAGGCTCACAGTTTTATCTGCCTGGGAATCACCGTCTGAATCGATTTCATATCCGGTCATTGTTTCATTGTCATCATAGCTATAGCTTGTATTGAAATCAGGTATACCGTCAGAGGATTTATCAATTGAAAATTTGGTTAAAAGGTTACCGTTATACTGAAAAGATTCATCAATGCTTAATGCGTTTGAATCGACCGTTGTGCGAGTGATTAAGCGGTTTCTGGTATCATAGCTTAATGTTTGTGTTGTATTGTTCGCAGAATTAAAAATTGTATTCAGGCGGTCGTCTTGGTCATACGTAAAAGATTGAGTGGTATCCGTTATTCCATCATTATTTTGGTCAAACTTAACTATTGAAGTTCTGCCTTGGTCGTCATATTCAAATTCAATAGATTCGAAAAAGCCATTACTTAAATTGTTAGTTAATTTAGCCGTTAGGTTTGACTCGATAGATATACCTAAGTAGTCATACATATTTTTTGCAGCATCGACAAATCTTATTGGATGTAAGGTCTGCATTGTATTTCTTGCCTGAATGAATTGCGCATTATTTTCAAATCCGCTGGCTTTAACGAGCAGAGGGATTGATTGTGCAGATAATTGAGAATGAGCATCTCCTAGATTTAAACCATTAGACGGGTCACCATCTAGATCTAAGCCTTGAAGTAGAGTGGCAATGTTAATTGCTTTTTCGTAGCTATTTGGAGTTTGGCTAAGAAAAGCATTGGTTATTTCTTTTTGCTTGATAAGAGGCTTTACACCAGAAAGAATGAAAGGTGTAACTAACTCTTGTGCTTTGGTTATGCCTAAGGTTGTGCTACCTAATTTAAATGTTACAGACTCACCCTCAATGTACTTGAATTCACCAAGTTCGTTGGTTAATCCTGATTGCGTTAGAGTTTCGTAAAAAAGCCCTTGAACTGGGCTATCTTGGAACGCCCCCGTTTGTATTTCGGGTGCTGATGTGGCAGAAGATGAATCACCTCCACCACAACCAGTTAAGGCTGTAGTGGTGATTATTAGGCTCAAAAGATGTTTTTTCATATTTCCAATACCTTGAATGTTGTCCAGTTTAATCTTTATTTAATTATTGAGGTGTAAAGATCAATTGGTCGATATTGGCACCGCTTGAATTGGTAGTTTTTAGGCGTATGGTATTCGAACCTGAATTAGGCGTTAGGCTGAAAGGTGCCGTTAGCCCCCAGCTTGGGTAGGGGCCAATGGCTGGGAATGATATATTATTTAAAGAAACACTATTTAGAATTACTTCTAATGGCCTGTCACCGCTGTCCAAAGCATATCTAACGGTTAAGTCATAAGGTACCGAGAAAGCGTTGAAAGTGTATTCAATATAGCCTTCTCCAATGTGCTCAATATACCCTGGACCTGTTGAGCCTGTTATGGTTGTAGAAACAATATGTGAACCAAAAATAGTGGCAGTTTCAGCTTCGATTGTTAGGGTGATTGGGCTAACGACATTTACCGTTCGAGTGATCGCTGTTGCTGGATTACCGCCAGAATCAGATACGTTGTATGTGAGGGTGTAGGTTCCTTCTGTATTTATATCAATAGAGCCGCTGGTAACAACATTTACAGATATGTCTCCATCAATATTGTCAGTTGCAGTGACTCCTGGTTCTGAGAATAGTGAGCCTAGGGTGTGATCGACTGTTGAATCACCCACTAACGTTAGTGTCGGTGGGATTGTGTCGCCAACATTTACAGTACGAGTGATCGCTGTTGCATTATTTCCGGCTGCATCAGATACATTATAGGTAAGCGTATAGCTCCCTGCTACAGATGTATTTACCGTCCCGGTCATTGTTATATTTGCACTTATATTACCGTCAATATTATCTGAAGCCGTTGCCCCTGCATCGGTGTAACTTGTACCTTGTTGATGAGTGAATGGGCTGCTTCCAGTTAGTGTGAGAACAGGTATTGTTGTATCTGATACGTTTACTGTACGAGTAATGGCTGTAGCAGAGTTACCAGCAGTGTCGCTGACGTTGTATGTAAGTGTATAAGAGCCGGCAGTGTTAACATCAATAGAGCCGCTCAATACAATACTTGATGTAATGTTGCCATCTATATTATCTGAAGCGGTTGCGCCAGCATCGATATAGCTTGTGCCCTGTTCATGGTTGACGGAAGCGGAGCCTGACAAGCTGAGTGTCGGAATAATGCTATCTGAAACTATAATTGTTCGAGTGACAGTTGTTGCGTTGTTTCCAGAGCTATCAGCTACATTGTAATTGAGCGTATATGTGCCAGATGCATTCGCATCTACAAAGCCTGATACGGTTATGCTGCTTGTAATGTCGCCATCAATGTTGTCAGATGCTGTTGCTCCGTCATCACTATAGACTGTTCCTTGCTGGTGGAGAATATTTGCAGATCCGTTTAATGAAATAACCGGAATTGATTGGTCTTGGACAATGACGGTACGAGTCACCTGCGCTGCATTATTTCCTGCTGCATCAGATACATTATAGCTTAAAGTATAACTTCCAGCTGAAGTAATATTTACAGAGCCAGAGACCACGATATTAGCCGTGATGTTGCCATCGATGTTATCGGACGCTGTTGCACCGGCATCGGTATAACTGGTGCCTAAATTTGCATATGTCGGTGAGCTGCCTGCCAAAGTAATGCTGGGGTTTGTAAAATCATTTACATTAATGGTTCGTGTCTGCTGTATTGCAGGGTTTCCACCTGAGTCACTTACGTTATAAGTGATAGTGTAAGTTCCAGCAACGGATGTATTGACTGTATCACCACCAACAGCAATGCTACTTGTTAAGTCACCATCAGCGGCATCAGAAGCGGTTGCGCCAGCATCAGTATATGCAGTATTTAATTCGTGATTGACTACAGAGGCACCGTTGATAGCTATTGATGGTGCACCAGTGTCGGCTACGTTCACTGTTCTGGTTATTGTCAGAGCGTTATTACCTGAACTGTCACTGATATTGTAAGAAAGGGTGTAATTGCCAACAATATTAGGGTTAACTGAGCCTGTTACGTTGATGTTGCTGCTTATATTTCCATCTAGGTTATCACTAGCAGTAGCGCCTGGATCGACAAATATTGTACCTACTTCGTGAGCGAGAGGGTTGTTCCCAATAAGTGTGATCACAGGTCGTGTAGTATCTTGAACATTGATTGTTCGCGAAACTTGTGAGGCTGCATTGCCTGCCGCATCTGAAACGTTATATGTAAGTATGTAGGTACCGCTTATTGTGGTGTTGACAGAGCCGCCAGTAACAATATTTGCCGTTATATTGCCGTCAATAATGTCATTAGCTGTAGCGCCTGCGTCAGTATAGCTAGCACCTTGTTCAACATTTACAGTTGAACTGCCAGTTAAAGAAATAGTTGGTGCAGTGCGATCAGCAACAATAATCGTTCTTGTTACTGTGCTTGCTGGATTGCTTTGAGAATCGCTTACATTGTAGTTAATCGTATAGGTAGCTGCGACATTTGCATTGACGCTTCCAGTGGTTACTATATTAGCAGTTAAGTCTCCGTCTGCTGCATCGGTTGCGGTGGCGCCGGCATCTGTATAAGTTGTTTGAAGTTCATGTAATATTGGTGTACTTCCCAGTAGTGAAATAGCTGGTACGCCTGTATCTTGTACGTTAATAACTCTAGTAACAGGAGTTGCGTTGCTTCCAGAGGAGTCAGAGACTCTATATGTTAAAGTGTAGCTTCCCTGAATGTTAGCGTTTACTGATCCTGAAACGGTAATGTTGCTTGTGATATCGCCATCAATATTGTCTGTAGCTGTTGCACCTGGATCGACAAATATTGTTCCTACTTCATGATTCATTGGTGAGTTACCAAGCAAGGTGATAACAGGAATATTTCTGTCGGCTACCTCTACTATTCTAGTAATAGGTGCAGCGGGATTGCCTGCAGCATCAGATACATTAAATGTGACTGTATAGGTGCCAGTTGTGTTGATATCAACTACATCCCCACCAATTACAATATTAGTGGTAATGTCACCATCTGTATTGTCAGATGCAGTTGCGCCAGCTTCGGAATAGGGGGCTTGTAAGTCATGCTGGAGGTTGGCGCTACCTAAAAGAGTCAAGGTAGGTGGGGTTGTATCACTCACATTCACTGTTCTTGTTTGTGTTGGTGCAGCGTTGCTTGCGGAGTCAACAACATTGTAAGTAAGGTTATAAGTACCGGCTAGGTTGGCATTTACAACATCTCCACCAACAATGATGTTGGCCGTTAAGTTACCGTCAATCGCATCCGCAGCTGTTGCGCCTGGGTCCGTGTATGTGTTTCCAAGTTCATGCTCTAAAGGATTGTCGCCTAGCAGCGTGATTGTCGGTGTTCCTGTGTCAGAAACAATGACCTGTCTTGTTACGCTTGTTGCGGCATTTCCGTCAGCATCTGTTACGTTGTAAGTTAAATTGTATGTTCCGGCAAGGCTTGTATTAACGGAGCCTGTTACAATAATTGATGAAGTTATATCTTGAGATGGGGTGTCGCTTGCAGTTGCCCCAGCATCAATATAGGGAGTATTTAATTCGTGATTAATGGGTGAGCTGCCGATTAATGTGATTACCGGTGCTGTATTGTCCGTTACTTGTATTGATCGAGTTTTTGTTGTCGCTGCATTGCCTGCAGAATCGGATACGTCATAAGTTAAAATATAAGTGCCTGTTGTCGCTGTTGTTACAGAGCCGGTTTTAACGATGTTTGCTGTGATATCACCATCCGTGTTGTCGTTTGCGGTAGCACCGGGATCCGTAAAACTATCCCCTTTTTCTAGGGTGATAGCATTTGAGCCTGTAAGTGTAATAATAGGTATTGTGGTATCTGAAACGTTAATTGTACGAGTGACGGTTGTGCTATTTCCTGTGGTGTCAGAAACATCATAGCTTAGCGTATAAGAGCCTGGCGTATTGGCATTGACGGTACCAGTTACTGTTATGTTAGCACTTAAATCACCATCTCTATCATCTAATGCGGTAGCGCCAGGTTCTGCATAGCTGCTGCCTAACTCAAGGGCCATAGGGTTGTCGCCCAGCAATGTGATGACTGGGGGGGTGGTGTCTGCTAGAAGTACGTAAATTGTTCTATAGGCTCTATCAGCCAGATTGCCTGCAGAGTCGACAACATCATAAGCGACTTGAACGCCTGTCGGGTTAGGTGATGAGGTGTCTATTAATGAGGGGGCGTTAATAACATCAGGTGTTGCAATAACGCTAGAGGTAATATCGCCATCTTCAGTGTCTGCGGCACTGTAACCTGGTTCACTGTATGTGTCTCCAACGATGAGTGTCACATCGGTTGTGCCAGGTTTTGGTTCAACTAAAGTAATGACTGGTTTTTCATCTACTCCTGATTCGCTTACTTTTACTTGTATAGGGGTGCCTGAAGTAAAGCTAGGAAAGATAAAGCAGCCCTCTGTGCTGGTGGTGCTTGATTGGTCTGGAATGGCTGTTTGCGATAATAGGACATCACCATTTACCGATTTACCATTTTTTTCAATACAGCCGATTATTCCGAAAGGGATGACACCGCTTTCTAGTTTGTAAATTGTTTGAGTTGCTTGATCTACATGCCATAAGAATTCGCCGTCCCAGGTTAAGCCTTTAGGGTCGGTGCCGGGTGTTGAAAAGACATTTAAAAGAGAGCCGTCATCAGGGTTAATTCGGTAAATCATAAGATCGCTTTGATCACTTACCCAAAGGGCTTGGCCATCCCACGCAATACCAAAAGGTTTAGCGTTATAGCTACCTGTGCCCGGATCAGATTGATAGCTAGGTTTGGTTGATGGGCCGGGGATGGTAGAAAGTAAAGTGCCGTCTTCAGGCAAAACTTTATTAATGGTATTGCTTTGCCAGTCTACAATCCAAAAATAAGTTCCGTCATATGCCATGTCCGTAGGGGAAGGGAATGCTAAGCTAGCTAGGGCATTTTCAGACTCAAGGTTGTCACCATCTACAGGGTCAACTTTAATAATATTGTCTGTGATTGGGCTGGCATTCCATAAAAAGTTTTCAGCGAATGTTAAACCGCCACCGCCGCAATATTGACCGGCTGGAATAGCGTTGCTACAGGTACCTATTGGAACGCCGTCACTGTTAATTGGAGGTGTGTCTGTGTCCGTGAGCGAAATGTTAAAGTCGCTGTCGCCAGGAGAGAATAGGACTGTAACGTCGTCTGTATCTAATATTTCAGTTGGATAAGTACGGTAAATTCTGTCTGTAGCGAAGTCACTTATATAAAGAACTCCTCCATTATAGGTGATGCCTTGTGGTGTTGATGGGAGGCGGCCATCGGTAAGTTCGTTATTTATAGAAAAGGAGGAAAGGACATCCCCGGGTGCTGAATAAGTGTTTAGCGATAACGAAACTAGAAATAGTAATAAGAAAGAAGTTATATGTAATCGCTGCATTCTAGGCACCTAGTTATTAGAATTTAATCAAGATTGTACGAAAATGAATTTGGGTAGCCATTTTAGTGAATTAAATGCATGTAATACTAATAACCAGTCCGCAAATTAATGACTTGTCGTGTTAATTCATGTTAAATGACTGAATCTGTCGATAAAATCAACTAAATTAATGACTGTGCAGTTTGTAAGTTGATTGAATTGTACAGAAGGTATTCGTCTGGTAGTTCGATTTACAAAGAGAAACATAAAAGTTTTGATAAAAGTAAAAAAGACTATTG
>CAXBDA010000046.1:0-25538 GCA_963974595.1 uncultured Oleiphilus sp.
CAAACTTGAGTAAATCCCATGTCGTCACAAATAACTGGCACGTCCCGATCATAATACCGAGCATAATAAAAGCTAGTATTATTCCAAATACGATATCAATAACCCTATCAAATACTGTTCTTAATTTTTCACTTATCATTTTCACTTGACGCTCAGAGTTTTGTTACTTATGTTTACAATACTATTCAGGCCAATTTCGCTATAACAAACAGAAGCGGTGCTCAAAAATAGCTTTGCTGAATAAATTGGGGACGGTGAACTTTCTTTAGCTCTCCAAAAGTAGAGCTATCTTGGTATTTAAAAATTGAAAGGTAAAACAAATTTTCTTTGTTGTAACAACAAAGAAAATTGAGTTGGTGTGTGTCAGATTAAACGTGACAATAACACTTCATTCAAACTACCAAACGATCTAATCCAATGAATATCTACGCCATCAAGAAGGCACCACAGATTAAGATACAAGAAACATACCGCAACCACCGTATTGTTTCTTATAACGAAAATGGTAAGCACATCGGTGAGGTGCTTAAAAATGACATAAGAATTGCCTATTGTGAATCAACAGGCGTTACCACTTTGTTGCAGCAACTGCGAACAATTATTGATGACTTAATAAAACAAAAAAATTATATTCGAAAGAATGCGGTTCCTACTCAGAAACAGCTTATTAATGCCCTAGAGGCCGTGCTCCCGGTTCTAACAGATTCCCAGCATGCTATGTTGTTCTATCAAGTGATTCACGACAACATAGGCATTGACTTAGAAAAGCTTAAAAGTGTTGCTGGTTGCCAAAATACGACTGACATCTATCTTATGCTTGCTGATGTTGGAAGAATACTATGTGATGAGGTTGCTTATGTTCCCCCTACTCCCATAGAAGGTAGAGACCCTTTCGTTGCCATGGTTCTTGAACCGGATTCAAAATACGCTAATACTGAGAGTTCAATTATACTCAAGTTCCAAGCTGACTTTTTTTCAGCATTAAAATCAATAAAATGGCGATAAAAATTAATGGATATCGAACTTTTCAGGACATTCCTTGAGGTAAAAAATACCCGTCACTTTGGAAAAGCGGCAGAAAACCTCTATCTTACGCAAGCGGCCGTGAGTGCCAGAATCAAACAACTCGAAACTATACTAGGGGCTCCCCTTTTTACTCGTTTTCGAAATAACCTCCAGTTAACAGCTACTGGTGAACGGCTAATTAATCATGCTGAAACTATTTTGATCGCATGGGAAAGAGCGCGACAAGATGTTTCTTTGAAAAAGAAACAAAAGCATGTCATTTCCTTAGGTGCAACGACAGGATTATGGGATCTTTTATTGCAAGATACCTTGCATGAAGTCCATCAAAGTTTTCCTGAGCTTGCGATGCGTGCAGAGGCTTATGGCCAGGAAACACTAGTCCGGCACATGATGGAAAAAACATTGGACCTTGCGCTAGTCTATGAACCTGCCAAGTTAAATGATTTGATCTCAATTCCCATTGCGCCTGCCGAACTCATTCTTGTTAGCTCAAACAAAGACGCGACCATTGAAACAGCCATGTCCTCAGGTTATGTTGCCGTAGACTGGGGCCTATCATTTCAAATGAATTATGCCCAACTGTTCCCTGAAGCTTCGCCACCGATATTGCACACATCTTTAGCTCGTATCGCACTGAATTTTGTTTTGAAGTTTGGTGGTAGCGCGTACTTACCTTATCGTATGGTTGAAAATGATATTGATACAAAACTGTTTCAAGTAGCCGAAGCGCCGGTCATTACAAGACAAATTTATGCTTGCTATCATCGTGACAATCTAAATACAAAAGAGATTGAATTAATTTTGGATGTCACCAGGTCACTAGAAGTTCCCGTTGAAGACGTTCCTGAAAATATTGAAATTTGAATAAAGATGCAATCAAACGAAAAATTCAAACGCTCAGTTTCTAATAAAGGATAAGGTAATGATCAGAGCCACATTTATTGAGGAGACCGGAAGTACCCGAGTTGGTGGAGATGAATTAATCACGATCTGGCGAGAAAGTGAAAACGGAATGCTTTGGGTTGATATCAAGTATGAGGGTTTAGAGGACGTTTCTAAAATACTCACAGAATTTGATATACACCCTCTCGCGATTGAGGACGCACTAAGAACGCGTCACCCGCCAAAAATTGAGTTCTTTGAAGAACAGTTTTTTATTTTGTATCGCGGTATAGAAAGTATACATGGCACCCTAGACTTTGATCATCAGCAATTAGCGATGTTCGTCGAGAGTAAATTATTGATAACCGTACACCCGGCAGTATCGCCTGGTATTGAAAAAACGATTACAAACCTATCAAAAATAAAGCTTAAAACGCCAATGCACTTAGCCGTTAATATTATGAAGAGTGCCTCTGCCCTTTATCTGGATAATGTTTTGGAATTTGAAAGCCGTTTAAGTGATTTAGAGGATAAATTCCAAATCCAGGGGGATGACCAACTACTTGCTGAATTGACCTCGTATAAGTCAAAACTGATCAAATTGATCAGAGTGTTTAAGTATCATCATTCGATCACCCAAGCTCTGTTAACCGAGACAGATCAATATAGCTATATCGAATATGAAACACACGTACATTCAATTAATGACCTGAATGATCGTTTCGATCGATTAGCCAGTTTGTCACAAATGCATTATGACATAGCGGGCGATCTTATTGACGGTTACCTGTCTATTTCAGCGCATCAACTTAACGTCACAATGCGTATCCTGACAGTCATTACTGCGATATTTATACCTCTTGGCTTTTTAGCCGGCTTGTACGGTATGAATTTTGAAAATATTCCCGAATTAAAGTACCCAAATGCATATTTTGTATTGCTGGGGGTAATGGCTTTTATTGCCTTTTCCCTTATTTATTTTTTCAAGAAAAACCGTTGGTTATAAGGACCTTATATGCTGTGGTTTGAAACTAAGTTGATTAATCTAATAGGGTTTTCTCTAACCATCGGACAACTGCTATCATTTTTTTTTGTAATACTGCTCACTCTGATAGTGTCCCGAAGCGTTCGACTAACACTGAAAAGGCTGAAGAAAAAAGAGAATGCCATTACCAATGCACAGGTCTATGCGCTTAGTCGATTTTTACATTACGCCATATTAGTTATCGGTTTTATTATTGCGGTTTCTTTTCTGGGTATCGATTTAAGTAAACTGGCCATAGTAGCCGGTGCACTAGGTATTGGCATCGGACTTGGTTTACAGAACATTGTTAACAACTTTGTGTCCGGTATCGTCATACTGTTAGAAAGAAGCTTAAAGGTTGGGGATTTCATCGAGCTAAATAATGCACTAGTTGGTGAAGTCATTGAGGTCAATATGCGTGCGACCTTAGTTCGAACGAATGATAACGTCGACATCCTGATTCCCAATGCTGATTTAATCGGAAATATGGTTACCAATTGGACCTTGGAAGAGAACATAAGACGATTTCGAATTCCTTTTAGTGTCGCCTATGGAAGTGATAAGGCTATGGTTAAAAAAGCCGCTTTGGAAGCGGCCAAAAATGTTAGCTACACTCTACTGGTTAAAGGCAGGGAGCCTTTAGTTTGGTTGACAGGCTTTGGTGATAGTTCCCTAGAGTTTGTTTTAGGAATTTGGGTATCGCCCGAACAGGTGAAACGTCCAACGGCACTCACATCCGATTATTTATGGGCGATCGACGATGCGTTTCAAAAATATGGTATAGAAATACCTTTCCCGCAACGGGATTTGCATATCAGAAGCGATTCCAGAGCCAAACAAAATTAATTTGGAGCATATTGTTATGCATAAGATTATGCTTTTTGTCGACGCGCGCTTCCCACCAGAAAATGAGTGTTTAAATAAGGCTATTTCAATTGCCAAAGCGTTTAAATTACCCATCGATTTACTCTTAGACGTGAGAAAGCCCCACTTAGAACGCTGGTATTGGCCAGAACTTCTTGAAATGCATGCATTAGGTGATAAAACTGAAGATGAGGCAAATAATGTAATTTTGTCTATTCAAAAAACTCTCAGCACAAGCTGTGTAAAATCAACGGTAACGCGCTTGGATAAACCTGCTTTTTCCGGTCAGATCAGCACATTAAGCGAAACTTTAGCAAACTGTCTCCTCCTGATCAGCAGTGAACTTAAAGACAAAGCCCGAGCAAAATTTCAAGAAATAGTAGAAGTACATGCCCCCACTTTAGTGTTAACTCAGCAGGCTTGGCGCTCGCCTCTTAATTTAGCCGTTGCCATAGATCCACTGCATGAAAATGCCATTGATACTCAAGTGGATGACCGGTTATTTAATCAAGCCGCTACCATCAAGAAAAAATTAGAGACAAATTTCTTTCTATTGCATAGTTGCTATATTCCGCCCATGGCAATCGATTATCACAAACAAATCATTCAAATACATAAAGAGGCGGTGAACGAATTTGCAGAAACAAAGTGCATTAATACAATTGATATCAATATAATCAAAGGCAACCCTGAGGAAACCATACCAAGTTGGGTGACAGATAATCAAATCGACATTTTGGCTATGGGGCAATTCCGCAGATCCAAAATTAAACAGTACTTAATTGGCAGTACAGCGATGACGCTTATCGAGCGAATGCCTTGTGATTTACTATTGGTTAGTTGATGCTTGCCACTAGCCTTATGGTTTTAGGCAGACTATTCGGTGGGGTCTATTAATCAACTTTATTTTGTGCTGACCACAAAAACATTTTTACCTTTTTAAAATGATCTTCAAATAGAATGATAGCTTGAAATTAATGCACAGATTTAGCATTAGCAATACGTTTCCGGCAGAGTATATTTTTTCATGGTCAATATTCTTTTTGAAAACTTTAATAAGCTTCCATCTTTCGTACAGGGCTTCACTGCCTACTTATTGGTTTTACCGATAACTATGATGGACTATTTCCTTGGTCCTGAATTATCAACGACCTTATTCTACTTGTTTCCGATCGCACTATTAGCCTCTAGTTCAACAAAAATTAACGCTGTACTAATTTCTTTCGTCGCGGCGCTATTATGGTTAACAGCAAATGTAGCTGCTGGTCAGGTTTATGACAATAATTGGGTATATCTATGGAATTTTTCGGTAAGACTTATTCTTTTTCTACTTATTTCTAGAATGATTCATGCATCTTTTAGCCAAACAAAATTCTATGCAGCATTAGCGAACATAGATGATTTAACAGGAATATTGAACAGAAGAGGTTTTTTAGAAAAAGCCCAAGAAGAACTTAGTCGTGCTAAACGTTTCGACAGAGCTTTTAGTTTAGCGTTTATCGACTTAGATAATTTTAAAGACGTTAACGATCAGTTCGGCCATCAAGCTGGGGACGAGCTTTTAAAAACAGTCGCAATAGAAATACGCAACAACATAAGGTCGACTGATCAAGTTGGACGAATGGGTGGTGATGAATTTGCAGTCTTATTTGTCGAATCTGATCAACAGTCGGCTCTTGTCGCGTTTGAAAAGTGCCATCAAAAATTAACAGAGAAAATAGCCATACAAGAATGGCCGGTATCTATCAGTGCTGGCGTTGTTACATACACAAACTCAGACTTAACCCTAATCGAGCTTATCGAAAAGGCTGACGAGTGGATGTATCACGTAAAGAAAGCAGGCAAAAACAATGTTATTTATAAGTACGACACCGAGTTACAAGAGCTGAAATAGCCAATAATCACATTTCAATAATCACAAAAGGCACGTTCTTAATGCATATAGGCCCGGTAATGCCTGTCGCAGTTGGGGCAATGTTATTAATTCTATTAACTGGTTTGATTCTCAAGCTACTTAAGGCTAAGAATATCAATTGTGCAAGTTATGACGGCTTATGATAAAGATTATGACAACGAAAAGGAAAATTGTGACAACTTATGGTAAAAAACGACAATTTTAAAATTGGGTGATGACTTCCATCAGCTACACCTCGGCACATAAGTCGACCGCTGTGGCTGCTCCCTTCCGGGCCTGACCAGGTTCACAGTTTATTATTGCGAAGGAACCAATGAAAGTCACCATAACATTCAATAAGACTGAACGCCTTTTGAACGTGCGCGCATTCTAACAAAGGCATTCAGCCAAATAAAGTAACTTAGTCATTAAAATGTAAAAAATAACTACTTGCTTACTTCTCATACAAACCGGCCAAAATAAAGCTTACTTTAGCCCTGTGATAAATGCTTATTTGTTTAGCAGGTTAAAGTAAAAAATATAACACCAAACATTTCATGTGGTGGATATATATCATTTAATAAATCCATTAAGATAACTCTTTTATTATTAATATAGATGAAGCAGATGCCTAAAGACTTTCCACTTTTTATCGACATAGAAACGAGCTCACCAGATGAAAATGCATTCCCTACTTCGATTGCATGGTCTCTACCAGACGGCCAAATGAAGTCCGTACTCATCATTCCTGATGATGAATGGGAGCCATGGCATAATACCGATGCTGATATTGATCTCCAGCATCTTTTCGACCAAGGTGTTTCTGGGCCAGATGTAATAAGAGAATTAAATGAAGATCTAGATGGCCAAACAGTCTATATAGATGGGCTAGATGAAGATGAAAATCTTTTAGAACTTCTTTTCGATACCTACCAACATTCGCTTGGGTTTGAGATTGCAAGCCTGCGTGAGCTTTTCCCAAAACAAGGCATAGAGAACATTTTGAGCTTACGAAACGATATTGCGAATGAATATCAACTAGATATTGAACAAATAGAAGATAAGGTCCGTGCTTTAATTTTTCTTGTGAATGATATGCCAGATTTAGTTTAACAATTGAATTTTCTAAAGAAGTTCAATGATTAATTATAATTTGTGACACTGATCAGCGCAGTAACAAGTGCCATATGCAACTATTGCCCTCTTTAGTGATACTCATATTTTTCCACCAGACAAGGCTCTAAAAGCATGATGTTCCGTCTTAACTTTTACATTGCAACATTAATGAAGTCATTATTAATGTTAAGCGCTTTCGTTGCCACCACGTATGCACATGTAGATGAAAAGGAAGTAGTTGCAGAAAAAAAAGATAGATCACATATCGCTGACAGGACATATATATCTGGCGGCCTTGTATTAAATGAATTCAGGTCAGTGAGTGTTCCTTTTGAAGAATCCGGAAAGCCAGACTTCGTTCTAGGCGATAATTTTCCTCTCACAGGGCAAACATACGCACTTTCCTTTACTTATGGAACGTATATTACAGAAAACTTTAAAACTGAAATCCGTTATAGCACGGGCATTATTGAAGATACGCTTGATGAGCTACTCGATGTAAATATTAACTATTCATTCAACTGGTATATTGGTGGCACCCTTCCAGTAACCGATTATCTAAATACTTATGCTTTGGTTGGCGTTTCTTTTTATGATGCGGATGTAACACGAAGAGAGATTAGGCGCCCAGTGCAAGGTGAGTTTGGCCCACAAGAACAAACCATTAGACCAAGCTCAACAGACATAGATGAAGACCTGTTTGGCACAAAATTCAGTATGAGCTGGATATTAGGAATAGACTATGAACTGAATGAACGCTGGTTCCTTGCATTTGAGTATGGAAGATTGCTCAAGGATACAGACACCAATATTAAAGTTTACCAAGCAGGCACCCACTTAAGGTACGAGTTCTAAGCGCAAACATCGCACCTTATTAGCAGCAATGCCACATTACTTGTTAACACTACTGACCAGCCTCTAACACCCAACACTGATGTATTGAGGTATTTCTTTCGAAATCTTTATCAATTGAAGATTTACTTATATTCTTTATTTGATAACGGTTAGCAAGGTCATCATCTAATTTAAACTTTTTAAGGTTGTTTGAAAAAATCAACTGGCCATTTTCCGCAAGCAAGCCCATAGCAGCATCAATTAACCCAACATGATCCCTCTGTATGTCTAACACACCTTCCATTCTTTTCGAATTTGAAAAGCTCGGAGGATCAAGAAAAATTAAATCATATTTAGCTGTATTTAAGGCCTTATTAGACTCTCTTTTTAGCCATTCAGTACAATCATCTTGCAAACATCGGTGCTTTTGAGTATTTAGACCATTCAACTCAAAGTTATCTTTTGCCCACGCCAAGTATGTTTTAGACATATCAATACTTAGCGAGCTTTCTGCCCCCCCTAAAGCTGCATGTACAGTAACCGATGCAGTATAACTGAATAAATTCAGGAAGCGCTTGGCCTTGGCATGCTCAAACACCCACTTACGAATAGGTCGATGATCTAAAAACAAGCCCGTATCAAGGTAATCTTTTAAATTCACATAGAATTTCGCTTTTCCTTCTTGAACCGTCAGCAGGTCACCAGAACTTGCCTGACGCTCATACTGTTTTGTCCCCTTTTGCATCTCCCGTCTTTTCAAGGAGATTTGATTAGAAGGTGACTGAAAATTTTCTTCTGCAAATCCAACCAAGACAGCTAAAGCCTCTCTTAACCTTTCGATACTACTTTCTTTATCGACCGACTTTGGCGCAGCGTATTCCTGAACATGAAACCAAGTTTGCGCGTTTTGATCTTTATATAAATCAATTGCCATCGAAAACTCGGGCATATCTGCATCATATAATCGGTAACACGATATTTTATGTTTATTTGCCCACTTACCTGTTGTACGTAAATTTTTCAGCAAACGATTTTTAAACATTTGCGCCCTTTCGGCATGTGTAATTCGCCAATACCCTGGCGAATGAATCTTCTGATCAGGCGTTTGCCAAGCTTCTTTAAAACGATTTTCAGCTTTTAAATCAAACAATAATAATTGGCTTTCTATCGCCCCATTTAATAATTTATATTGTTTATAACTTCGCCAACCAACACTTCGCCCTAAGGTATCATTACCGGTAAATATAGCGGCCTGCCAGTTCAACAAATGACGTTCAAAATGCTGACCTAATAATTGATACAAAGATTTTAAGCCTTCAACTTCTCCAAGGCGAGCACCATACGGAGGGTTTGTTAGCAGCAAGCCTGTCGACATTTTCTCAAACAGAACAAAACCCTCTAAAGGTTTTTTCTCTACATGAATCAGCTGCTCGAAACCTGCTTTTTTAATATTCTCCCAAGCCCGCTGAATGACCTTATTGTCAGCATCAAAACCCACTATTCGCCCCTGATAAGCAGATTTACCTTGCTCGTAAATATCTATCGCTGCACTTTTTAATGCAGACCAAACGCGATGATCATGCTGCAACCAAGCATCAAAACCCCAAACTTCTCTTTCTAAAGCTGGCGCTTTGTTACACGCTATCATGGCAGCCTCAATTAACAAGGTTCCTGAACCACACATAGGGTCTACAAAACTAGCATCCGAATCAAAGCGTGAACCCCATCCAGACAAGACCAGTAAACCAGCCGCCAAATTCTCTTTTAAAGGCGCTAAACCCGTTAAATTTCGATACCCTCTACGATGTAAACTTTCACCCGAGAGATCTAAACCAAGCGTTAGCTTATCTTGATATAAGTGGGCAGATATTCGAATATCTGGTTGGTCACGACTAACATTCGGCCTAACGCCAGACTTATCACGAAATTGATCAACAATCGCGTCTTTAATACGCAAAGCACCAAAAGAGGTATGATTGATTTCTTTATTCGTTCCGAGAAATTCAACCGAGAACGTATTTTCTTGCGTAAAATGCTCTGACCAATTAATGCTTTTGGCAAGATCATACACATCATCTGCCTGCACAATTTTCTTTGAAGCCAACTCGATAATGACCCTATTTGCTATTCGAGACCACAGCAAAACCCTATATAACATCGGCTTATCTAAATCCGCCGACACACCAGATGGCGTCGCTTTAAGTCGCTCAACACCCATCTTTTTTAACTCTGCTTCTAGAATATACTGCAAACCTTTAGGGCATGTCACGAAGGTAGAAAACTGTTCAGGCTGTAAATTCATTTACTAAACTCATACAAATTAGAAAAAATTAATTAAAAAAAACATGTTTATTTTATAGCTTAAAATCAGGTACTTAGTTTTATTTATAACGAAGAGATATATAAAATAAAACTGATAGAAAAAGAAAATCATATACTTTTCATGAAGTATTAGCTTAACTAGTAAGACGGTTCCAGAATTAAAAACAAAAGAGCAGCATCTACTTCTAGAATCGTTCAAGCTTATACAAACATGATTTATGTATTTCTAATTCACTAAACTAACAGGAGTTTGCAAGACCTTTTGTAGCTAGTCCAGTTTTTAGTTTAATAAAGTCATGAATAATTCAGATGCTTTATTTATCCCGCTAATCACTGCACTCATTATATCTAACAAATATACTTAACAAATAAAGACAGCAAGTTCATGAGGTTCATAACGAATGAAAAGACAAAAACGTGATATTGAGCAACGCACATTTAATAAAGGCTATCAAGCTGGCGTTTCAGGAAAATCCAAATCTCTATGCCCAAATACAACTGAATCCGCAAAACAAAACTGGCTAAGTGGTTGGCGCGAAGGTCGCGGCGACAACTGGGATGGCTTAGTGGGTGTTTCAGGCCTCCATAAACTACCCGGTATATCAACCTGACAAAACATTATTTTCACAGTGTGACTCACTCTCAAAGTCACACTTACAATCAGACAAGAAATCAAACAAGAAATCAAACAAGAAAAGGCTCATTGTGAGCCTTTTTTATTCGCTTTAAATTTTATTCAGAAAATCGAATAGCCTCAACGCAATCCCTTATAAGCTTTGGACCATGATAAATGAAGCCGGTGTACAATTGAACCAAGCTGGCGCCTGCTGCAATTTTTTGTGCTGCATGTTCTCCGCTCATAATGCCACCGACACCAATAATAGGTAAACTTCCACCTAATACAGATTTTAACTGTTTAATGACATGTGTCGATTTATCTGTAAGCGGCGCTCCACTTAAACCACCTGTTTCACTGGCAAATGGAGAGCTCTGAACACTATCTCTATCCAAGGTTGTATTACCCGCAATAACACCATCAAGCTGCCTGGACTTTAATGACTCGCCTACCAGCACAATTTCCTCATCTGACATATCTGGTGCTATCTTTATCACTAGCGGCACATAACGACCAAACTGTGCGGCAAGCAATGCCTGCTGCTCTTTTAAGGCATCTAAGAGACTACTTAAGGAATCACCAAACTGTAAGCTTCGTAAGCCCGGTGTATTGGGTGAAGAGACATTAACTGTAATATAAGTTGCATAAGGATAAGCCGCTTTCAAGCCGTGCAAATAGTCTGAATTTGCATTTTCTACAGGTGTATCAAAGTTCTTACCTATATTGATACCAATAGGACCATCGAAACGACTTCTTTTGACTCGCTGAATCAGATGATCAATGCCTTTATTATTAAAGCCCATTCGATTAATGATTGCTTCTTGGTCTGCAAGCCGAAAAAGTCTGGGTTTAGGATTTCCTGCTTGAGGTCGAGGTGTCACTGTACCTACTTCGACAAAACCAAAACCCAAGGCAGCTAAAGCATCCAAGTGATCGGCATTCTTATCCAATCCTGCCGCTAAACCAACACGATTGGGGAAATGTATTCCCATCACTTTACAAGGTGAATTAGCAATTGGGCTGACAAAAGGACTCAAGAGCTTCAATCTATGTGCTGCACTCATCCAATCCAAGGATAAATCATGAGAGGTTTCTGGTGGAAAACGGAATAATAAATTTCGCAAAAGAGCGTAAGACATAGAGAACCTTTAATTCATGATGAGAAAAAGTAGCGACTGCATTATAAACAGTTCATCAAATAAATAAATTATCTTTACTGAGATGATATTAATAGATGATCAGATAATTAAAAAAAGCAAGAGATTAAGCTCAGAATAAATCAAAAAACATCGCTTTTTTATGTGTTTTCCCGTTGACATTCAAAATCATATTTAAAATAAATTTTGTATTAATAAAATAAATGACCATCCTGTCATTTATCCACTAAATCTGTGGATAACTTTGTTGAAAACCTTTTTACAGACCTTCAAATCCCTTTAGGCATGGTAGCCAAGAACAAATTGATCATTTTTTGATCAATTACTTTTCCCTTATATTTCAATGACTTATGTTTTTTTTGGGTTTTTTTGAATAAACCGTCAATTGTTGCATTGACTTTAATTGCAAAAGTATAAGTGTGCATAAAAAAGTCATTTTTTTGGCGCTTCAGCAAGAGAATAATGCGCTTTACATCAGCAGACGCTGCTTATATGTCGCCACTTGGTCGCGTATAGAAGCCGCTTTCTCAAATTCCAGGTTTTTAGCGGCGTCGTACATTTCATTCTCTAAACGATCTACCTCCTTACGCAACTCTCCTGGCGTTCGTGCTAGCAATTGAGCATC
Organism: uncultured Oleiphilus sp.; assembly: GCA_963974595.1. Taxonomy (GTDB): domain Bacteria; phylum Pseudomonadota; class Gammaproteobacteria; order Pseudomonadales; family Oleiphilaceae; genus PZPK01. Next base: position 12,361 of record CAXBDA010000046.1, read on the forward strand.
ATATTCAGGATTCTGCTCAGTCACTTTAGATAAGCTTTGACGACGCTTACCGAGTACAGACACTGCACCTTCCATCACATCTAATACTTTTTTATTCAAACCCTGCGGTGTTATTCCATGCTCTTTATTAAATGCGATTTGCGTTTCTCGTCGTCTTTGAGTTTCATCCATCGCCTTCTTCATTGAGCCTGTGATCTTATCGCCATATAAAATAGCTCGGCCATTAATATTCCTGGCTGCGCGACCAATCGTTTGTATTATTGACCTCTCAGAACGTAAAAAGCCTTCTTTATCTGCATCAAGGATAGTGACGAGAGCGACCTCGGGCATATCCAGCCCTTCTCTTAATAAATTGATTCCCACCAACACGTCGAAAACTCCTTTTCGCAAATCCTGAATAATTTCAATACGTTCAACCGTATCAATATCTGAATGAAGATATCTAACCCTGATACCATGTTCCATTAAGAAATCGGTCAAGTCCTCAGACATTCTCTTAGTCAGAGTGGTTACTAATACTCTTTCTTCTTTTTCTACAGATTTATGAATTTCAGAAAGTAAGTCATCAACCTGGGTTGAAGCTGGGCGAACCTCTATTACCGGGTCTAATAAGCCGGTAGGCCTTACAACCTGCTCTACAATATTATCGGCATGCTCAGCTTCATAAACAGAAGGCGTCGCTGAAACGAAGATAGCCTGAGGAATAATGCGCTCCCATTCATCAAAGCGCATTGGTCGATTATCCAACGCGGAAGGCAGTCGAAAACCATATTCAACTAAAGTTTCTTTTCTGGAGCGATCACCTTTGTACATCGCACCAATTTGGGGAACAGTGACGTGGGATTCATCAATAACTAATAATGCGCCTTCTGGCAAATAATCAAACAAAGTTGGAGGAGCAGCACCATGGTCTCGTCCAGAAAGGTAACGAGAGTAGTTTTCAATACCATTACAGTATCCCAATTCTGTCATCATCTCGGTGTCGTAGCGTGCCCTCTCTTCCAGACGCTGCGCCTCCACTAATTTATCGTGATCTCTTAAGTATTTTAAACGATCAGCTAATTCTTCCTTTATACCATCAACTGCATCTAAAATAGTTTGCCGAGGCGTCACATAATGAGATTTAGGGTAAATCGTCACACGAGGTACTTTTCTAATTAACTCACCAGTTAGCGGATCAAAAAAACTCAGATTTTCAACTTCGTCATCAAACAGCTCAATACGTATCGCCTCTTTTTCTGATTCTGCAGGAAATACATCAATCACATCGCCACGCACTCGATAAGTTGCCCTGTGCAATTCAACATCATTTCGTGTGTACTGTATTTCTGCCAAGCGTTTTAAAATGGCGCGCTGACCTACCTGCTCACCCCTGTCTAAATGAAGCATCATTTTTAAATAAGACTCCGGGTCACCTAAACCATAAATAGCAGATACCGTGGCAATGATAATGGCATCTTTTCTTTCCATTAACGCTTTGGTTGCTGACAAACGCATTTGCTCAATATGCTCGTTAACCGATGAGTCTTTTTCTATAAAGGTATTAGATGAAGGAACATAAGCTTCTGGCTGATAATAATCATAATAAGAAACAAAATATTCAACCGAATTATTCGGAAAGAATGCCTTAAATTCTCCGTATAACTGAGCGGCGAGGGTTTTGTTATGCGCCATAATAATAGTAGGTCTTTGAACAGACTCTATAATATTGGCGATCGTATAGGTTTTACCTGAACCAGTAACACCCAATAAGGTCTGGAACATCAAGCCATCATTCAAGCCCTGAACCAAACCTTTTATTGCTTTAGGCTGATCACCAGCCGGCTTGAATTTTGAATGAACTTTAAATTCCTTTATCATGATGATTTCGTATACCAGTATTAGATGTTATAATTTCGCGATTTCAATGAACACACACAGTCTTCGCAAGTATTCGGAATCACACTAGTTAAGACAGCGCAAAGCCGGTTATTCAAGTGTTGCTACAATATCAAAATTCGACACACAAATAACCACCTAAACACCGTAAGGTGACCACTTATTCCTGATTGAGGAAACAGTTTTGGACGTACAACTATCAAACACAGCAGTATCAAACTCAGCACTTTCTGATAGAGTACAACTCATAAAGCCTTCACCTACCTTGGCCGTCACCAATAAAGCTAACGAACTTAAAGCCGCTGGCAAAGATATTATCGGACTAGGTGCAGGTGAACCAGATTTTGACACGCCTCTGCATATAAAAGACGCTGCAATCAAGGCCATAAAAGAAGGCCAAACCCGCTATACAGCAGTCGATGGTACCCCCGCTTTAAAGAAAGCCGTCATGGCCAAATTCAAGCGTGAGAATAATTTAGAGTACAAAGCAAGTCAGATATTAGTTTCATCTGGCGGAAAACAAAGCTTCTTTAATTTGTCTTTAGCATTATTAAACCCCGGGGATGAAGTTATTATTCCTGCACCTTACTGGGTTTCATATCCAGACATGGTCAAGATAGCTGAAGGCAAGCCTGTCATCCTCGAAACAAAACTTGAAAATACATTCAAAGTGACAGCGTCTCAAATAGAAGCCGCTATTACTAAAAAAACCAAGCTTGTCGTACTTAACAGCCCTTCTAACCCTACTGGCATTGCCTACACACTTGAAGAGCTTCAGACCATAGGCGAAGTACTTAGAAAACACCCCGACATTTTCATTGTCACTGATGACATGTATGAACATATACTTTGGACCGGCAAGGATTTTGTAAACATCCTTAACGCTTGCCCCGACTTATATAACAGAACATTTGTATTGAACGGCGTTTCTAAAGCCTATTCAATGACCGGCTGGCGAATCGGCTATGCAGCAGGCCCTGAAAAAATTATCGGCGCCATGAAGAAGATACAGTCCCAAAGCACATCAAACCCCTGCTCTATTTCCCAAGCCGCTGCCGTTGAAGCATTAAATGGCCCGCAGGAATGTGTTGCAGAAATGGTTGTGGCCTTCAAAAAACGACATGATTATTTAGTTGCAGCATTAAATGATCTACCTGGCGTTGAATGCATTAAAGGTGATGGCACCTTTTACGCTTTTCCTAACTTCCAAGGTGCAATTAATGCGAACCCAGACATTAATAATGATGTCGAAATGGCAGAATATCTCTTAAGTGAAGGCGGCATTGCTCTAGTACCGGGCTCAGCTTTTGGTGCGCCGGGCTGTATGCGCTTAAGTTTCGCCACAAGTATGGAAATACTTAAAGAAGCAATTGCACGACTAAAAAAAGTTTTAGTTTAGTGCGATTATGACTTGACCAAGACCGCTTAGCTTATTAGTATACGCGGCCTTGGTTAAGCACTTGTAGTACTTCTCCTTGTCGCTCCCCGATAACTCAGTTGGTAGAGTAGCGGACTGTTAATCCGTTTGTCGCTGGTTCGAGCCCAGCTCGGGGAGCCAATTTTTCTCACCCTTTCTTCACAAACCCATCTAGCTAACAAATCAACCTCTAAACTTAAAACACTCCTCCATATATAAAATTTCAACTTCACTTTGATTACATACTAGTCAGCCCTGAAAATATAGCTCCAAGCTTTTCGAAGGCGAAAAAAAACGAGCCATCAGCTCGCTTATTTAATCGTAATGCCATCACAGTAAAGCACTTATAATACATTACTTATAATAGGCATTTTCTGTCACAGTATGATCTGTAGAATCTTTAACACCTGCAAGCTCTGGCACAACCTCTAGCAAACGCTTTTCTACTCCATCTTTCAAAGTAATCGACACCGCACTACAACCCTGGCAACCCCCACCAAACTTCAATATTGCAATATTATCTTGCGTTATCTCAACCAAAGAGACTTCGCCGCCATGAGAAGCTAAGCCCGGATTTATATCTGTGACCAAAAGGTATCTAATTTTTTCTTCTACTGAAGAGTTCTCATCAATCTTAGGCATCTTCGCATTAGGTGCTTTAATTGTGAGCTGACCACCCATTTTCTCTTCAGCATAATCAACAAATGCCTCATCCAAAAATGGCACACTTTTCTTTTCTAAATACAATTTAAAGCCTTCTAAGGCCATTACCTCATCATCTTCAACAATATCTTCCGGCTGACAATAAGCCAAGCATGTTTCTGCTTGCTTTGTGCCTGGCTGGGTAACAAACATTCTAACCCCCATCCCACCAGATTCCTGATTATTAACCAGCTGAGCAAGATAGCGTTGTGCAGATTCGGAAACTGTAACCATAACGATAAAGGCCTTATGTCTTTAAAATTTTTGTGTATTCTACGACGTTTATCCCAAAGGTGAAAGCCCCAGTAAAACACTCAAGTAATATTTAAACTATATCAAAATATTTCAATATAGTTTTTTTTGCTTTAGAATAGACATCTTTCAGAGCAAAACCCTGCCATATTGGATTAATCCATAAAAACAGGCTTACAAACTCAAACCCTCGAAAACTGCTATAATATCGCACAATTTTGTGCATTCAATTTAAAGGTAAGGTATTAATGTCTGATTTAGCTTCTCGCGCTCGCCAGTTAAACGAAGCGTTACAAGAGCGCATACTCATACTTGATGGCGCAACCGGTACGATGATCCAGCAACTCCAGTATGATGAGCAGGACTATCGAGGCGAGCGTTTTAGTGATTATCCATCTGAAATTAAAGGCAATAACGATTTACTTTGCCTAACTCAAGCTCATGCCATTGCAACCATTCATAAGCAATACCTTGATGCGGGTGCGGACATCATTGAAACAAATACATTTAATTCCACTAAAGTATCTCAAGCCGATTATGGCATGGCATCTTTAGCTTATGAGTTAAACTTTGAAGCCGCTAAAATTGCACGTACGCAAGCCGATTTAAAAACCCAAGAAACGCCCCACAAACCAAGATTTGTCGCGGGCGTTATTGGCCCAACATCTCGTACAGCGTCTATTAGCCCTGATGTTAATGACCCAGGTTTCAGAAATGTAACGTTTGAAGAGCTTTATGATAATTACTACGAGGCAACCGAAGCACTCGTTAAAGGCGGTTCAGACATTATCATGATCGAAACCATTTTCGACACACTTAATGCCGAAGCTGCTATTTATGCCGTTGAACAATACTTTATTGATAACGACATTAAGCTTCCAATAATGATCTCCGGCACTATTACTGATGCCTCAGGAAGAACCTTATCCGGCCAAACAGCTGAAGCCTTCCAAATATCCGTCAAGCACTGCAAGCCTTTAAGTATAGGTTTTAATTGTGCACTAGGTGCAGATGCTTTAAGACCCTATATAGCCGAACTTTCAGACAAATCCGAAACCTATGTCAGCGCGCACCCAAATGCAGGCTTACCAAATGAGTTTGGGGAGTATGATCAAACCCCTGAAGAAATGGCCGACATTGTCGAATCGTTCGCAAAAGATAAACTAATCAATATTATTGGCGGTTGCTGTGGCTCTTCTCCAGAGCACATTGCAGAAATAGCGAAAAGGATGTCGAATTATAAACCACGCGCCATACCTACGCCTGTGAGAAAATTTAGACTATCAGGGTTAGAGCCTTTTGTAGCAGATAAAGACTCATTATTTATTAACGTAGGCGAAAGAACCAATGTTACTGGTTCAAAGCGTTTTTTAAGGCTTATAAAAGAAGAGTCTTTTGAAGAAGCATTAGATGTTGCCAGAGACCAAGTCGAGAATGGCGCTCAGATTATTGACATCAACATGGATGAGGGAATGCTCGAATCCAAAGAAGCAATGGTTCATTTTTTGAATCTGATCGCTTCTGAGCCAGACATTTCAAAAATTCCGATCATGATTGACTCCTCAAAGTGGGAAGTAATTGAAGCAGGCTTGAGAGTCGTTCAAGGTAAATCTGTCGTGAATTCTATTAGCCTAAAAGAAGGCGAAAATGAATTTATTGCACACGCTAAGAGCTGTATACGCTACGGTGCAGCGGCGGTTGTTATGGCCTTTGATGAGAAAGGTCAAGCCGACACTTATGAACGTAAAATAGAAATTTGTAAACGCTCTTACGATATACTTATCAAGCTGGGTATGCCCCCTGAAGATATCATCTTTGATCCAAATATTTTTGCTGTTGCAACCGGGATAGATGAGCACAACAATTATGCCGTCGATTTTATTAATGCTACCCGTTGGATACGAGAAAACCTGCCTTATGCCAGCGTTTCTGGTGGCGTCAGTAATGTCTCTTTTTCTTTTCGTGGCAATGACCGGGTGCGTGAAGCCATTCACTCCGTCTTCCTTTATCATGCGATAAAAGCGGGCATGGATATGGGCATTGTAAATCCCGGCCAATTAGTTATTTATGATGATATCGACCCGGAATTAAAAGAACGAGTAGAAGATGTCGTCTTGAACCGTCGTCCTGACTCGACAGATAGACTTCTTGAAATAGCCGACAACTTCCGGGGAGATGGCCAAAAGAAACAGGTAGAAAATCTGGAATGGCGTGCATTACCCGTCAAAGAACGCCTAGCTCACGCACTCGTCAAAGGCATCACTACCTTTATCATAGAAGATACAGAAGAAGCGAGATTAGCCTCAACACGTCCGATTGAAGTAATTGAAGGACCACTGATGGATGGCATGAACATCGTGGGTGACTTATTTGGCGAAGGTAAAATGTTTCTTCCTCAAGTGGTTAAAAGTGCTCGTGTGATGAAGCAGTCTGTCGCCCACCTTATTCCATTTATTGAAGCCGAAAAGGCAGGCGTTCACAAGGCCAAAGGCAAAATCCTGATGGCAACTGCCAAAGGCGATGTGCATGATATTGGTAAAAACATTGTCGGCGTTGTACTTCAATGCAACAACTATGAGGTCATTGATCTCGGTGTTATGGTACCTGCTGATAAAATTCTTAAAGCCGCTAGGGAACATAATGTCGATATTATTGGCGTCAGTGGCCTGATAACGCCCTCACTTGACGAAATGGTACACATAGCAAAAGAACTTCAAAGAGAAAATATGACCATTCCTTTGATGATCGGTGGCGCCACAACATCCAAAGCACATACCGCAGTTAAAATTGAACCACAGTATAAAAATAATCTAGCCGTGTACGTTTCCGACGCTTCAAGAAGCGTCAGTGTAGCCACTTCATTACTGAGCGACACTCAGCGAGACAGCTACGTCAAAAGCATACAAGAAGAATACGAAGTTGTTAGGGAAAGGCGTAAAAACCGTCAAGCCAAAACAAAATTCCTTCCTTACCAAGCTGCTCGAAAAAACAAATATCAGATTGACTGGAATAGCTATACACCGCCAAAACCAAGCTTCACAGGCGTTAAAGTATTTGAAGATTACCCGCTAGAAAAACTGGTAGATTATATTGACTGGACACCTTTCTTTATTACTTGGGACCTGACAGGAAAATACCCCAAAATATTAGAAGATGAAAAAGTAGGGGAAGCAGCGACATCGCTGTTCAACGACGCGCAAAAGATGCTTAAAAAGCTGATTAATGAAAAACTCTTACAAGCAAAAGCCGTGGTCGGTTTTTGGCCAGCAAATACAACTCAAGATGATGAAATATCAGTATATACAGATGAGTCTCGAAGCGCTGTTGAACTCAAACTTAACCATCTTCGCCAACAAAGTGATAAAGCAGGCGGTCTTGCCAAGCACTCTCTTGCTGACTTTATTGCACCGAAAGAAGCACAACAAGAAGACTACATTGGCGGCTTTGCTGTCACCGCGGGTATTGGCGCAGAGGCGCTAGCCAAGTCTTACGAAGCAGCGCATGATGACTACAATTCAATCATGGTAAAAGCACTTGCAGATCGCCTTGCAGAAGCATTTGCCGAACATATGCATGAACGCGTTCGAAAAGAGTTTTGGCGCTATGGCAGCAGCGAAACGCTAAGCAATGAAGAACTTATTAAAGAAAAATACCAGGGAATAAGACCGGCGCCTGGTTATCCTGCCTGCCCTGATCACACGGAAAAAGCAGCGTTATTTCAATTATTAGATGCAAGCAACAATACAGGCATCGAACTAACCGAACACTTTGCCATGTTTCCAGCAGCAGCGGTCAGCGGTTTCTATTATTCGCACCCTGAATCAAAATACTTTGCCGTCGGCAAAATAGCAAAAGATCAGGTAATAGATTATGCCGCTCGAAAAGGCATGTCGCTTGAAGAAACAGAAAAGTGGCTTAGCCCTGCATTAGGTTATGACAACTAGTTATAATAAGTAAGTACAGTTAATTAACTTAAAAGATATTTAACCAGAACCTAAAAACTGCTACCCTAGGCGCCCAAAATTTTCGTGCCCCTAGGGTAAACTTCTGAGAAGGTACAATGTACAAATACGACGGATACGATAAACAAATCGTTAAAGAACGCGTTGAGCAATTTCGCGATCAAACAGAACGTTACTTTAATGGCACGCTAGCAGCCGATGAGTTTCTTCCTTTACGCTTACAAAATGGCTTATATGTTCAACGCTTGGCGCCTATGCTTCGCGTTGCAATCCCTTACGGCATGCTTTCTTCTACTCAACTCAGAAAGTTAGCAGACATTAGCCGACAGTATGATAAAGGCTATTTGCATTTTACGACCCGCCAGAATGTTCAGTTTAACTGGCCACAAATGAAAGATGTGCCAGACATTCTGGAAGAATTACGTTCCGTTGAAATGCACTCAATTCAAACAAGTGGTAATTGTATTCGCAATACAACCACTGACCAGTTTGCGGGCGTGGTTGGTAACGAAGTAATCGACCCTAGGCCTTATTGCGAAGTCATTCGTCAATGGTCTACATTCCACCCTGAGTTTGCATTTTTACCTCGTAAATTCAAAATTGCAGTGAATGCCTGTCCAGATGCAGATAGAGCTGCCACCATGGTGCATGATATCGGCTTAGACATTGTTCGAAACGAACAAGATGAAGTCGGCTTTAAAGTATTTGTCGGTGGTGGTTTAGGCAGAACGCCTGTTATCGCGTCAGAAATAAGAAGCTTCTTACCCGAAAAACACTTACTTAGCTACCTAGATGCCATTTTACGCATTTATAACATGCATGGCCGCCGTGATAACAAATATAAGGCCCGCATCAAGATTCTTGTGAAGGCTATGGGGCCTGAAGAGTTTGCTCGCTTGGTAGAAGAAGAATGGCAGCATCACAAAGATAAAAGTACGACACTGACGGATGCAGAAATAAACAGAGTGAAGTCTTTTTTCACTGAACCTGCCTACGCTCAGTTAGAGAATAATTCAGCCAGTTTTATCGAACAAAAGAAAGCGCATAAAGGGTTTGCTAACTGGCTTGTACGCAATACCCATGAACATAAAAAACCCGGCTATTCGATTGTCACATTGACTCTCAAGAAAACAGGCGCCCCACCGGGAGATGCAAGCGACAAACAAGTCGAAGCAATTGCAGAGATGGCGGATAACTATAGTTTTGGCGAAGTACGTGTAACACATGACCAAAATATTGTGTTAGCAGATGTCCGACAAGATCAATTATTTGATTTATGGCAGGATGCCAAGAAAGCCGGATTTGCGACACCTAACCTAAATATGCTCACTGATATTATCTGCTGCCCGGGTGGCGACTTCTGTGGCCTAGCAAACGCCAAATCTATTCCGGTTGCTGAGCAGCTACAAATCAAATTTGATGATTTAGATTTCATCTACGATATTGGTGAGCTTCATCTTAATATTTCTGGCTGCATGAATGCGTGTGGTCACCATCATGTTGGTAACATAGGCATATTAGGTGTCGACAAACGTGGTGATGAATTCTATCAGGTATCTCTTGGTGGAAGCGCAGGTCGTGATGCATCATTAGGCAAAATTTTAGGCCCCTCTTTTGCGAGAGCCGATATGCCCGATGTTATTGAAAAACTACTCAAGGTCTTTATAGAAAACAGAACAGAAGAAGAGCTGTTTATCGATACTTATCGTCGTATCGGTATAAACTCTTTCAAGGAGCGCGTTTATGCCAAAGCTAATTAAACAATCTGTTGTCATAGAAAATATTTGGAAAAAGCTCGATACTGACTTCGATGAAAACATTAGTAATCAAGCAGTCTTAGTCCCCTTGGATCGCTTTATAGAGAACCCTGACTTGGTTATCGGTAATGCGCAAGCCGGTGTTTGGCTAGACAGCGATCAAGGGCCAGGAGCATTAGAGCCCTTCATCGAAAAGTTAGCGCTAATTGCCATAAACTTCCCTAAGTTTGTGGACGGCCGGGGTTATTCATACGCAAGAATTTTACGTGATCGTTTCAATTATCAGGGTGAACTTCGTGCAATAGGCGATGTACTTCACGATCAACTATTTTATCTGAAACGTTGTGGCTTTGACTCATTTGCTATTCGCGAAGATAAAGATGTTGATAGTGCAAAGTCAGGGCTGTCTGCTTTCACTGAAACCTATCAAGGTGCTACCGACCAGCCTCAACCGCTTTTCAGACGCCGATAACCAAAACATATAAAGAGCGCAAACAATTAACTTGTTTGCGCTCTTTATATGTCTACTTTGAAATACTGATAGATTTCTATTCTTATAACTTACCCAGCAATGCCATTACCCCATCAACAATAAACTGAATAGCTAAAGCCGCTAGCAACACCCCCAAAAACCGCCTTAGTATTTCATCTCCGGTTTTACCTACAATTCTTTTGACATAAACAGAACCCGTCATAAATAGACAGGTTAGCGAACAAATCAGTATCACAGCCATAAAAACTGCTAACTGATCTGCTGAGGTGCTTACATTTGAAAATAATAAGATCGACACCGTAAGAGAACCGGGGCCAGCCAACAACGGAATAGACATAGGATAAACTGAAATATCTTCAACCTTACCTTTCACTCTAAATTTCAACCGCGTATTAATCATTTGAAACGCCGTATAAAACAGCAATAAACCGCCGGATATTTTTAAGGCATTGATACTAATACCAAGATACGACAGTAAGCCCGCGCCATAATTTCCAAATAAAACAAGCAATACAGCAGATATAAGACTCGCCTTCAAAGCTTGCAGGAACCTTTCACGCCCAGTCTGACCTGCCGTTAAAGCATTAAAAATCAGTGACGTTCCAATAGGGTCAATAATCACAAAAAGCGCCGTCAAAGCGTGCAAAAAAATTAATACATCCATAAATCACGTCAAGGTTTCTTAATTAGATAAAATGATACTCAAAATACACTATCGACTACCTTTAAGCATAGTTGATGCAAATCAGATAATAGACTTTTCTTAAAAATGAACGGCGCAATTTTTGTCATTTATGCAATAATGTCAAAACCAAAAAGAAGCTCTTTATAAATCAAGGAATGTCGATGAGTTTAAAATCATTTCTAAAAGAAAAGTTAGTCACCAAGGAACTAAATGCACAACTAGATAAGATCAAAAAACCTGTAGGTTCTTTAGGGTATGATCCTTGGGGATTCAACACAGACACCAATAAAATAGTGTTGTCTTTATTTTCTGGCATCTACAATAAATACTTTCGAGTTGAAACGACGGGGATTGAACACGTCCCGGACACAGGCCCAGTGCTGATTGTCGCGAATCATAGTGGTCAGCTGCCTATCGATGGCGCCTTAATAGCTTATGCCATGACAAATAGAAAAAAAGCGCCCCGATTACCCAGAGCAATGATTGAACGTTTCTTTCCAACCGTACCTTTTTTAGGAAACTTTCTAAACCAAGTGGGAGCTGTATTAGGCGACCCTATAAACTGTGCCCGCATGCTCGAAAATGGCGAAGCAATTGTGGTTTTCCCCGAAGGTATTCGAGGCTCAGGGAAACTATATAAAGATAGATACCAACTTCAACGCTTTGGTAATGGCTTTGTCCACCTGGCGATGAAACACAATACTCCCATTGTTCCCGTCGGTGTTGTCGGTTGTGAAGAAACTATACCTGCGTTAGCCAACATAAAGCCACTCGCTAAACTGTTGAATGTACCTTATGTGCCTGTCGCCCTGCCCGTCATATTGCCTGCCAAAGTCAGGCTCAACTTTGGCAAACCTATTCATTTCAAGAATGAAGACCTGACTGAAGAACAAGTCACACGGCGTGTGGAAAAAGTCAAAAGTGCGATTAGTGATTTAATCGCTAAAGGGCTCAATGATCGACAAGGAATTTTTGAATGAGTGCAGAAAACGATAAAAAAGTAGCAGAAATCACCAAACCCGCAAAGGCTAAAGCAAGGCCATCCGTGAGATCAAGCGTTAATAAACGCATATCCGATCGACGTAAGCCTATTAAAAAGAAAACAGTGCTAATCACAGGCGCTGCAGGCTCGCTCGCTCAGCAAGTTATTAACCGTTTGCGCGACACTCATAATATCGTTGCTGTAGACTTTAGGAAACTTACTTATCATAGTGATGACATTCCCAGCTACAAAATAGATTTCACCAAGCGCGGCTTTGAAGACCTATTCAAACATTATGATTTTGATAGCGTCATTCATTTAGGCAGAATTACCTCTTCTGAAGAAACCAGAATGCGCCGCTACAATGCTAATGTATTGGGTACTCAGAAGTTGCTCGACCTAAGCCATAAGTATGGTATTGGTAATGTTATCGTACTCTCAACTTATCATGTCTATGGTGCATCCCCCTACAACCCAGCTTTGATAGAAGAAACTGCCCCACTGAAAGCTGCCGAACTCACGATGGATTTGGTTGACTCGGTCGAACTAGAAAATCTCGCAAATATTTATCTATGGCGTTACCCCGACTTAAATATCACGATATTAAGGCCCTGTAATATCGTCGGCCCTGGCGTCAGAAACACCATCAGTAGTTTATTGTCGAGCCGCTTTACCCCCGTTCTTATTGGCTTTTCACCGATCATGCAATTTATCCATATTGATGATATGGCCGATGCTGTTAGCTTAGCCCACAAAGAGTGTCGTCGCGGTGTTTATAATGTAGCGACCAGCGACTGGATAGCCTATCAAGATGCCTTAGAGTATTGTGGATGCACAGCCGTTCCTATTCCGTCTATCCCACCTATCTTACCGCGAACAATAACCAGTTTCCTCAACCTTAAAATGTTCCCCTCTTACTTAGTGAACTACTTTAAATACCCTGTCGTTATTAATGGTGACAATTTCAACAAGACATTTAATTTTAAACCCAAACGCCCTTTGAAAGAGATATTCCGCTCATATCGAGAAGGTAAAGAGTAAGAATAAGAG
>CAXBDA010000047.1:0-24456 GCA_963974595.1 uncultured Oleiphilus sp.
AAATATTATATGTTGAAGATAACCCTGCTAATCTAAAACTAGTTGCACATATTTTATCTTCTAGGAAAGATGTAAATTTTTATACAGCTTACTCACCCTCTGCAGGCTTGGAGATAACATCGAATACCGATATCGATTTAGTGCTGTTGGATATCAACCTACCTGAAATGTCCGGGTTTGATTTGATGAAAAAAATAAAAAGAAGTCCGAGATATACGGACGTACCTTTTGTTGCTATCTCTGCTAATGCAATGAAAGAAGATGTGACTCTTGGATTAAACAGTGATTTTAAATATTACATAACAAAACCAATTAATATTAAACATTTCAATGAAGTTGTTGATGAATTGCTTCATTAAAATTCAAGCTACTTAAGATCAAAGGGTGAATGTGAAATCTAATATTGATAGTTATCGTCATTTTTTCAACCAAAACCCTACACCATCATTCTTGCTTTGTGATGACATCATTATTGATTGTAATGCCTCGGCCTTATCTCTTTTTAACGTAGAAGCTAAATCTGTTCTTGAAAATAAATCTTGGGCTACGTTTTGTCGTGAACTCAATAGTGCCTCTTATATTATTGATAAGGCAACAGCGTCTGCAGAAGAATTCATGCTCAAAATTTTAGATTCAGGTGAAATTAAACAACACTTCAATGTGCTTATGCAAAAGTCTGATCAGCATGAGACTGTATTTGTAAATTTTGTGGAAAATAAATTAACTAATAATGATGACGATGACGATGACACGCACACCCTAAAACTCGGTAAAACGATAATGGCGTTAAAGTGTGAGCACTTATTCAAATTTGTGTCAGATTTCTTTGATAATTTTGAAGTGGGTATTGTTATTATTGACCACGATTCAAAAGAAATTGTAGCAATCAATGAACTACTTTTATCGCGTACCGGTTATCGGGAAAAAGAATTAATTGATACGCCAATTTCCCGGATATCACCTGATCTTTATGCTCTCCACCTGGAGGATGAAACGCCTCAGAATACAAATAAGTTGATTACTAAGCAGTTTATCACGCGTAATAATACGTCTATAACTCAAAAAATAATCGGATCATTCACCTCAAAATTAAATGAAGGTAAATATGTTTGGTTCTTTGTGTCGAGTGTAACAAACACTGAAGCTCTCACCAGTCAATTGCTTAAGAGCGAAGAGCGGCTTAATTACGGACAAAGGCAGGCTAAAATCGGTTATTGGGAGCTAAATTTAGTTTCAGGAAAACTTTACTGGTCTGATGAGGTGTTTAATATTTTTGGGCTCAATCATAAACAATTCAAACCAAGCTATGATACGTTTTTGAATGCAGTTCATCCTGATGATAGAGACACCGTTAAAAACACCTACGAGAATTCATTAATCACCCAAAAACCCTACAATATTAAGTACCGTTTACTTATGCAAAACGGGGTCATAAAGTATGTTAAGGAACGCTGTGATACTAGCTTTGATTTGCACGGAAAACCGCTTGTTTCAAAGGGAACCGTGCAAGATATTACCTTAGGTTATGTTTCAAAATTACATCTAAATCGTCTGGCAACAATCCTTGAATTCTCTAAAGATTTTATTGGCATAGCGGATATAAATGGTCGTGTCACTTACATAAATGAACCAGGGAAGAAGATGATAGGCTTCACTGATAATTTAGAAAGCGTAGTGAGTTTTATTCCTGACTTATATATCGAGCCTAAGTTAATAGAGGACGATCTTCTTCCTACCCTAAAAAAACAAGGTAGATGGCGCGGTGAACTGAAGATGAAACACTTTAGCAAACCTGGAGAGAGCGTTTTATGTTTTTGTGAAGCGTTTAGATTTGATGACCCCAATACAGGTGAGGTTTTATCTTATGCATGTGTCTCTGAAGATATAACAGAAAAAAGAGCCGCTGAGGAAAGGTTAAATGCCTACCACTCAAACCTCGAACTGATTGTGAATGTGAGAACTGAAGAGTGGAAAAAAGCCAAAGAAGATGCAGTGAAAGCAAATCATGCCAAGTCAGAATTTCTCTCTAGGATGAGCCATGAGCTAAGGACGCCTCTAAATGCCGTTTTAGGTTTTGGACAAATTTTGAAGTCAGAACAGGACCCGCTAAACGAGATTCATGTTGACTTTCTAAATGAAATACTAAATTCGGCTAACCATCTATTAGAATTAATAAATGATATTCTTGATTTATCAAAGATTGAAAATAAAAAATTAGAACTAAATACCGAACGTTTTCTTATCGATAAAGAAATAAATGGGTGTATCTCAATGCTTGGTGTGGAGATTAAAAAGAAAGATATTTCATTATCTTTTGATTCTATGCCAGCTACGTTTATTGAGGCAGATAAAAAACGATTTAAACAAGTTTTAATTAACGTCCTATCTAATGCAATAAAATATTCGCCTTCGGGAAGTGCTATTAATATATCGAGTGCGGTGCTTGATGATCATCTCGTTGAAATACGGGTGAAGGATGAAGGCATCGGTATTAATCAAGAGAACCTGAATAAAGTTTTTGATCCTTTCGTTAAATTCTCTAACAGTAATGACTTTATTGAAGGCGTCGGAATTGGTCTTTCCATAGCAAAAGAGCTACTCGTGGCCATGTCTGGTGATATTAAGTTAGTGAGTGAAGAGGGTTTAGGGACGACTTGTCATATCCAGTTACCATTATTCAATATATCAACACCCAAGCTAGAAGAGGGGGCTCAGCAAACGACTATTTTATATATTGAAGACAATGTGGCTAATATGAAATTAGTAAGGCGGATCTTTGAAAAGTATCCTGCATTAAACCTTATTGAAGCCGTAAATGGTCGTCAAGGTTTGTTACTCGCAAAAGAAAATCTGCCAAACCTTATACTGCTCGACCTTCAGCTTCCTGATATCGGTGGTCAGTTAGTGTTCAATTCTCTTAAAGATAATCCGCTAACATCTAATATTCCCGTTATCGCTGTAACAGCAGATGTCATACCTGAAAACATTAATGATTATGCTTTAATTGGTTTTGATGGCTATATTTCTAAGCCCTTTGATTATAATGAATTACTGAGCATGGTAAAAAATAACTTGAAGTGAAATAAGTAGTCGGCCCTGAAAAAGAATAGGTCATTGTTTTTGTAGCCTTTCAATAATCCCCATCATTTTATAGGTGAGCAAAGCAGCCGAAAACTCATAAGCATGAAAGCCTTTAATCGGTGCAAACTCCATAATATCAAAACCAATAATATTACATTGTTTTGCCACCGACTCGAACAGCGATAAGGTTTGATACCAACCTAGGCCGCCAGGAACAGGCGTCCCTGTGGAAGGGAAAATGGAAGGATCCATGCCGTCAATATCGAGTGTGAAAAAGACGTTGCTTGGGAAGTCATCCGGTAAATCAATTTTTGAAATATTTTTAGGGACTAGAATATCGGCATCTATATGACGGATGCCATAGGTTTTACGGGTTTTCATTTCTTCTTCGCAAAATGCACGAATACCTAACTGAAATAATGGAATATCAAGGTCAACAATGCGCTTCATCACAGAGGCATGGCTATAAGGGTTACCTTCATAGGCATCACGTAAGTCGGCGTGAGCATCTATTTGGACAACACCAAAGTCGGTAAAGCCTGCATCCAATAGACCCTTAATAATGCCGTAAGTCACAGTATGTTCACCACCTAAACCAATCGGGAAACCACCTGATTTAAGTGATTTCTTTGTTGCCGCGGCGATATTCTCAAGCACTTGTTCTGGCTCGGCTTTGGTGTCAACAGGCGGGTGAGTATAGATGCCTCGTGCGCTAGGGTTGCTTTTACCATCCCAGGTTTCGAGTTGCCAAGACGCTTCTAAAATAGCAGCAGGGCCTTCAGCTGTTCCCCCACCATACGAAACTGATTCTTCATAGGGGACAGGTAAAATATGAAAGAATGCATCTTCAGGCTTAGGCTGCTTAATTTCAGAACCTAAGAAAATTGGATAGCCTGGTGCTGCCAGTTGGTCAAAATTATCCATTGGGTTAATCGCCTTTTATTTATCAAAAACGCTACCTGAGCAGTTTTTATTCATTGGCTTGTTTAAGAAAGCCGGTTTTTAAAATCTTCATAGCCAAACTGCTTTACGATGCGTAATGTATCAGTCTTAGAGTTCCAAACCGCAATGCTGGGTAAGCCAATACCATTAAACGTTGATGTTTTTACCATGGTGTAATGGGCCATGTCATCAAATATAAGTCGTTGACCAATTTCCAGTGGCGTATCAAAACTGTAGTCGCCCATTACATCCCCTGCTAAACAAGTTTGCCCGCCTAATCGGTAATCATATTGTTTTTGGCCTTTCTCGCCGGCATTAAAAATTTCTGCTCGATACGGCATTTCCAGGGTGTCAGGCATATGGCAAGTTGCCGAGGTATCGAGTATTGCCAGATCCATTTGGTTGTAGGTAAGATCTAACACTTCAGCCACTAAAACACCGGTATGAATGGCAGTTGCTTCGCCTGGTTCCATATAAACCTGAACGGCATATTTTTCCTGGAAGTCTTTAATGCGCTTGATGAGTGCATCAACATTATAATCTTCTCGGGTGATGTGGTGACCACCGCCAAAGTTGACCCACTTTAAGGTATGTAGCCAGCCCCCAAACTGTTCTTCCACTACTTTTAAGGTTCGGTCTAAAGGCTCGTATGCTTGTTCGCACAAGGTGTGGAAATGTAAGCCGCTAATACCGTCAAGACTTTGCCCTTGAAAGTCTTCTTTTGGAATGCCTAAGCGTGAACCGGGCGTGCAAGGGTCATAAATAGGGCGGGCGCCTTCCGAATGCATTGGATTCACTCTTAAGCCGAACTCTAAATGCGGGTTTACTTTCTTGGCTTTTTGGATAAGTGGCTGGAAGCGCTGCCATTGGCTAAATGAATTAAATATCACATGATCTGAAATGTTTAAAATTTCTTTCAAATCACTTTTGGTATAGGCAGCAGAAAAGGTATGAACTTCACCGCCAAATTCTTCACGACCCAAGCGTGCTTCATGTAAACCGCTTGCACAGGTGCCTTTTAGGTAGGAACTGATCAAGGGTGCCAGATTAAACATTGAGAATGCTTTCAGCGCCATCAGGATTCTTGCGCCAGATTCATCTTGTACACGCTTTAAAATTTTCAAGTTTTCTTCAATGGCGACTTCATCAACAACGAAACAAGGTGAAGGTGTACGAGTAGCATCGAACTTGGTAAAGCTTTTACTGTTAATCATTGTCAGAAGTTGAAACTCTTAAATAATAGGGTAAAAAATGTTAGAAAATAAAGAGCAGCCTGATAGACAGTCTCGATATACCTTAAATTAGATCAAAACCTGGCTCTTCAATGACTTTCCATGGCAGGCCATGTTTGTTCATGTCAGCCATAAAAGCATCGGGGTCTAACTGTTCAATGTTCCAAACACCTTCTTTCATCCATGTGCCTTCAATCATCATTTTGGCACCAATCATGGCGGGTACACCTGTGGTATATGAGATAGCTTGAGATTGCACTTCCTGGTAACAATCTTGATGATCTTTTACGTTGTACAAATACACTGTTTTTTCTTTGCCGTCTTTAATGCCTCTGACCACACAACCAATACAGGTCTTGCCTTTAGTGCGCGGGCCCAGTGTTGAAGGGTCTGGCAGTAAGGCTTTTAAAAATTGAATGGGAACAATTTGCTGGCCCTGGAATTCAATGGGGTCGATTCCTGTCATGCCCACGTTACCCAATACTTCAAGATGCTTAAGGTAGCTGTCACCAAAACTCATCCAGAATTGCGCACGTTTGATAGTGGGGAAATTTTTCGTCAACGATTCCAACTCTTCATGGTACATTCTGAAAATATTATAAGTGCCGACACCGTCAGGACAGGTAAAGCTTTGTTTGGTTGACATGGCCGGCGTTTCAACAAATTCACCATTTTCCCAGTGACGACATTCAGCAGTGACTTCGCGGATGTTAATTTCAGGGTTAAAATTAGTCGCGAAAGGATAGCCATGATCACCACCGTTCACATCGATAATATCTAAGTACTGGATCTCATCGAAATAATGTTTTGCGATATACGCGGTGAACATGTTGGTCGCACCCGGGTCAAAACCTGAGCCTAATAAAGCCATTAAACCTGCGTTTTTAAAGCGTTCCTGGTAAGCCCACTGCCAGCTATATTCAAATTTGGCGGTATCTAAAGGCTCATAGTTCGCTGTATCCAAATAATGAACGCCGGTTTCAAGACAGGCATCCATAATGGTGAGATCTTGGTAAGGTAGTGCAACGTTGATCACCATAAAAGGCTTAACTTTGTTGATTAGTGCCGTTAACTCAGGGACATTATCAGCATCAACTTGAGCGGTTTCGATCTGACGGCTGTAGTTAGATTTTACTTGAGCGGCGATGGCATCGCATTTAGATTTAGTTCGGCTCGCTAATACGATGTTTGTAAATACTTTTGGAAGTTGCGCACACTTGTGAACAACAACCTGGCTGACGCCGCCTGCGCCGATAATAAGCACTTTTGCCATGACATATTTCCTGTAAATCTAATTGTTCTTTCCCCTGTGAAGGGTCGGGTTAGGGTGGAGTAGTGTTTACCTAGTCTTTCTCATAATAAGTATAACCACGCATGCTTGCGTGGAAGTTTTTAATCATTTTCTGGCGCTCACGAGCCGTTATTCGGCCTTCCTTTACGGCGCGTTCTGCGGTATTTCTAAAGTTTACTTCCATTTCTTTGGGTTGATATTCAACGTAACTCAAGACATCTGAAATGGTATCACCATGAATTTCTTTTACAAAATCGAAGGTCTTGTCAGAATTTATACGCACGCTAACCACATTGGTATCGCCAAATAAATTATGTAAATCACCTAGGGTTTCTTGATATGCACCGACCAAGAAGACCCCTAAATAGTACTCTTCACCTTCTTTAAGTGGGTGAAGTGCAAGCGTTTTAGCCGTTTCAAATTCATCAATGAAATTATCAATTTTACCGTCACAATCACAGGTGATATCGGCAATCACAGCTTGGCGCGTAGGCTCTTCGTCCAATCTATGAATCGGCATAATAGGGAAGACCTGATCAATCGCCCACATGTCAGGAAGTGACTGGAATAAACTGAAGTTACCGTAGTAAATATCTGCCAGTGACAGTTTGAGGTTTTCTAAATCAGGTGGAATTCTATCCATCGTATCTAATAAATCTGCAATGCGGTGTAATACATCTAAGAACAGGTTTTCGGCAACAGAGCGTGCACGAAGATTAATTTGTCCACGCTTAAATAATTCACGTACTTCATCACGATAGAAGTGAGCATCGTTATAGCATTCTTGAACTCTTTGCGGCGTCAAATAATTCAAGATGTCTCGCATCTTGGTTAATAGGCTATGTTCATCAGCACTTGCTTCAGGCAGACTAATGGGCTCGAAGATATTGGTATCTAGAATGTTAAATAACAAGATTGAAGAATACGCGACAGTCGCTCGGCCTGATTCAGTGACAATGATAGGGTGATCAATATTGTAATCATCAAGCGTTTGTTTAAGGGTATCGACAATATCTTCACAGTATTCATCTAGGCTGTAATTACGGCTTTTATCGTCATTACTTTGTGCGCCAGTATAATCAACCGCTAAACCGCCACCTAAGTCTATATGCGTTAATACAGCACCTTCATTCACTAGGTCTGTGTAATATCGACACGCTTCAATAACGCCGCTCCTGATTTCGTGAATGTTTGGGATTTGAGAACCTAAATGGCAATGAAGCAATTGCAGGCAATGCAGCATATTTTCTTTTTTTAAGGTGTCGACAACATCAATAAGCTGGGTGCTGGTTAAACCGAATATACTTCGATCTCCACTGGTTGAATTCCAATGACCGCTGACTTGAGAAGTCATTTTTACACGAACACCAATCAAAGGTTCGATACCCATGGCTCTGCTGCATTCAATAATAATAGGCAGCTCAGTGAGTGTCTCGATGACAAAAAAGCAGGTATAGCCTAATTTTGAAGCCTGTAAGCCTAACTCAATAAATTCCTGATCTTTGTAACCATTACAAATGATCAGGCTGCCAGGTTCAGTCAAGGTAGATAGCGCAGCAATCATTTCAGGTTTACTACCGACTTCCAAGCCATGCTGGTAGCGTGCACCAAACTTTGCAATTTCTTCCACTACTTGAGCTTGTTGGTTCACCTTTATAGGATAAACACCGCGGTAGCAGGATGTGTAACCGACCTTTTTAATCGCTGTTGAAAACGCTTCGTTGAGTCGTTTAATTTGCGCATCCAGAATGTTCTCGATGCGTAGCAAAACCGGCATTTGCAGGTCACGATCAACCATACCCTCAACAATATCTAATAAAGGAACAGCTGTATTCAAGGTTTTTGCCGTGACCTTGCCATCATCAGACAATCCAAAATAATCATTTCCCCAGCGCTCAATACCGTAGAGATTTGCTGATTGTTGGATGTTCCACGGTGTACCTTTTTGTTGAGTCAACTCTGTCTCCTGAATCGGCATGATTTAGTTTGCCAACTTTAATATAACTAAAAAATGGCATTTATTGGTTTGTTTTAAGTGTATATAAATGAACAGCTTTTGAGTATTTTTTAGCGAGTTACACACTAACAAAGAAGCAAAAAATACGTCAATCAATCAGACTAAATAACCTAAACCTATTAGGTTTACAAGAAAAACCTAGTTTTTTACGGCATCAATTAATAACTGGCTGATATCAATTTCATTACTGGAGTGGGGGATGGTAGAGCAGGTTAAGACTTTTGCTATGTTTGCTTGTTGCATGGCAGTGACAGCATCGCCAGAAAATAAGGCATGAACACCAATGCATACGGGAGGGTGCAAGCCTTCTTTTTCAAGCCATTCAGCGGTTTTGATCATGGTTCGACCTGTCGATATAATGTCGTCAATCAAGATGGGTGTCAGGTCTGCAAATGTATGCTCGTTGTTTGTGCTAACACTGACATCTTTATCGCCAAAACGCTGTTTTTCAAGGATCAGGTAAGGGCAGCCTATCATCTCTGCGGCATTGGCAGCCCATTGTTCACTTTCGCTATCCGGGCCAACAATAAAAGGCTTATTAATATTATTCTTAATCCATTCCACAATGGCTGGATGTGCTTGTAATACGGTGGTTTGACAAGAATATATTTGTGTAAGGCTATGATAGCGATGCAGGTGAGGATCAATAGTAATTAAGTGATCAATATATTGGCTGACTAACTTGGCAAAAAAACGCGATGTCACCGCTTCGCCAGATTGAAATTGAATGTCCTGCCTCATGTAGGGAAGGTAGGGGCAAACTAGCGTAATTGAGTTGCAGCCCATTTCTTTGAGTACTTCGCATAAAAATATCAATGGAAGCATTTTATTGTTTGGCTGGTGAAGGTCTGCGAGAATAATGACCTCTCGATTTAAACAATCACTTGTGACTCTTAAGTAGGTTTCACCGTCTGGAAAGTGCCTAATCTCGTAATGTGCAAGTTCTGCATTTAAGGCGCTTGAAAAAGAGTCGGCTAAGCTTGCTGCTGCAAGAAATGACGCAGATTCGGTATTAGGGTTTTGTGCAAAAATCAGGCTTGTCACAGGATCTCTTCCTCAATTCTGATGGCATCTCGGTGTGTTTGTAAAAACTCAAGGGCATAGGTAAGCTCGCCTTGGCTTTCGGCATAAATATCAAAGAGTGGCTCACCTTTCAGAATAGATTGACCCAAATGAATATGGAAATCCAGGCCTGCTGTTGGTGCAGAAGGCGCGCCAGCAAGTTTCGCCAGCTTGCTAACAAAGCGATTGTTAATAAAAGTGATCATGCCAGATTTAGTGGCAATGACGGTATGTTTAAATTCAGCCGTGCCCGGTGTGCGTAATCCACCTTGGGCTTCACAAATAGCCTGAAATTTAGACCAAGCTTTCCCCGAGTTTAATATCTCTTGTGCCATTTCCAGGCCTTTGCCTGTTTTTGCAGCGTCTCCCATTTCTAAAATTTTCCCTGCAAGGGTTAATGCCCGGTCTCTCAAATCTTTTGGGGCATGTACTTGGTTCTGGAAAATGGCAAGGATGTCTCGGGCTTCTAAAGCCGGGCCAATGCCTTTGCCAACAGGTTGTTGACCATCACTGAAAATGGGTAAAACATGAAGGTTTAGGCTGGCGCCTGTGCGTTGAAGTTGTTCTGCAAGTGTCTGGGCATATTCTTGGCTTCTGACTTTTGCGGTTACACCTACCGGAAGATCAATAAGAACATGGCTTGAGCCTGCTGCAATTTTTTTGGAAAGTACCGAAGCAACTAACTGGCCTTCGCTATCCAGGTCAATAGCACGTTCAACTTGTATCAAAATATCGTCAGCCGGGCTTAAGCTAACCGAGCCACCCCAAGCGATGCACCCACCTTCTTGTTCAACGACTCGACGCATGCCAGAGATCGATAAGTTGACAGGTGCGAGTGTTTCCATGGTATCGGCGGTGCCAGCAGGAGAAGTAATCGCCCGTGAAGATGTTTTTGGCATGATCAAGCCCGCAGCGGCAACAATAGCGACAACAATGGGGGTCGTTCTATTGCCAGGTAAACCGCCAACGCAGTGCTTATCCATGACTTTTTCACAGCCCCAGTCGAGTTTGTTACCGGCATTGGTCATGGCTTTTGTTAAAGAGAGAATTTCTTGTTGGTCGAGCCGGTTTCCGCCACAGGCGGTGACAAAAGCAGCAAGTTGGATATCGCTATAATAACCCTGTGTGATGTCGGTAATAATTTCTTGGCAGATCGAATCATTAAAGTTATTGCCGTAAATTTTCGCTCTAACATGTGCCATCGATTCAGCCGGCTTAGCATGATAAAACCAAGCGGGTTCGCCTTCTTTTGCAGATAACCTTGCCCAAGCAGATTCTGATAAACCCGCTACCTGATGAGATAAACTATCGTCGGTCACGACATTTACTGTTGCGATGATTTCACTGCTTTCAGTTTTTATGGTGACCCGGGTATGCGCGTCAAAGCCCTCTGAACGGCACACATGGCAATCTTTTCGCATATAGACAACAGGTTCTTGATGCGTGTCTATCTGCATGCGATGCAAGTTCAGAAAGTTTAGTTTTTTATTATCCTTGGCTGATACAAATATAGTTGTCATTGGCGCTTACTTTATAGCCTTTTTGGTCTGTTTATTTAGGGGTTAAAAGTGCATCTCGAGCTGCTTCAATACGTGGTTCTAAATCGGCTAATGTTATCGAACTTAAACCGAATGATAAATACCACTTGGCCAAGGCATTTTCTAACTGTGCTTCTCTTGAAATATGCTCACTGCTAGAGGATAAACCTTCCGATAAACGACTCACCTGAAGCTGCATGCGGAGCGCTTTATCTTCACTGGGGGACTCTATGCCTGAGGCAATTTCACTGGCAATACAAAGCTCTTTTGCCTGGATGTCATCAATTTGCCCAAGAGATTCAGTGTTTCCTTTACAGATATGATTCCATGCTTCTTCTAACTGCTTTTCAATTTTTGCGCCTAAAGGAACCTTGGATGAAAAAGCTTCAGTTGATACTTCTTGAATAGCAGATGGATCATTATAAACTTCTCGCAAAATAGTCGCTTTTCTGGATACTTCTACCCATTCAGCTAATTTTGCATATTTCTCTCTTTGTTTGATCTCATCTTTAATGGCGTGAGTAATAAGATCGATGCGTTGAGACAGTTTATCCCGCACTTTTGCCGGGATAACAGGCATCGATTCAGCCTGCTTTCGGTTAGCACTAAGTAATGCTTTTAACTCATCATATGATTTACTTTCCAATGATGCGCTAGATTTTTCAATTGAGCTTGCGATTGTATGTGCTTCTTTTATAGCCTCATCAAGTTCCGAGCGTTTTTCTTCGCGGACCAGATTTCTTTTAGCGAAAATAGCATCGCAGGCAGCGCGGTAGTTACTCCATAATTTTCGATCAGCTTTGTGATGGGTAATACCAATGTTTTGCCATTTTTCTTGTAAAGATTTAACGGCTTGAATGGTGGCTTCAACGTCTTCCGCTTCAGTTAACGCGTTTGCTTCTTCAACAATGGTTTCTTTAAGATCTAAGTTATAAGATCTTTCATCTTCTAAATGTTGATCAAACGTATCCATTAATTTGTTAAATTCAGATTGAATAGGTCTATTTGCTTTGAAATCGATAGGAAATGCATCTCGCCATTCTTGGCGCGCTTGCCGGTTAATTTTCTCAGCAGTTTTCCAATCAGACGTTTGCCAGACGGGGGGGGTATGTTGGCTGCTAACCTTGTCCCATTCGATACTATTGACATAGTCGTTGAGTTGGTTAAGCAGCGTTTTTCGCTTGTTCAAGTTGGCTTGTTTTAATTGTTTTTGCTCAGCAAAAAACAAAGAACAGGGTTCGAATGCTCTGTCGGCAGCTGTTTTAAAACGCATCCACAATGCCTGGTCGCCAGTACCACCAAGGCTCCTCCACGCTTGTTGCATGGTTTTAATTTTGTCTGCTTTCTCTGTGGGGTCTATATGCGTGTTTGCTAAACGCTCCATGGCAACACACAACTCTTCTTGCTTAGGTGTGCTGACAAAACCTTGCCAGTCTTTTAATTCATTGAGCTGATTTTTACGAAGAGTAATACCCGCTTGGAACTTTTCAGAACGCCTTGTCTCTAGCTTGTTTAAATTTGATTGAAGATCTTTAAATTGCTTAATGGCATCTTTAATTTGCTTATCTTCAAGCGCCAGATCAATCCCCTCGATCTGTTTGTTTATTTGTTGCTCGATAATTTTTTGTTTTTCAGCCAAAGCATCTTTGCGTTCTTTGCTGATCTCAAGTGCTTTATTGGCGTCTATTATCTGTTCGGGTAATTTAAATTGACTAGGCCAATCGATGGTGTTTAGAGTATATTTAAGTTTTTTACGTTGCTGTTCTAATTCATTTGGTGACGAGTCAAGCTTGTTTAGTTCAGCAATATTTGCGCTGAGTTGCTCGTTTTGGTCGGCAAACGTGTGCATTGCTTTTAGATAATGGCGAAGTTGTGTCATGCCATCTTGGTAGCTTATTTGTTGAGCTTTTGTGACATCGCTATCTCTAGTTGCCTCTAGCCACCTATTTTCTTGTGTTTTAATAAGCGCATCAAGTGCTGATATCTCAAGGGTTTTAGCCGCTTGACTCTGAAAACGCCTTAACGTGTCTTGGATGGTAGTGATAGTTTCGGCTATTTCATTAGTTTCTTCCGCTTGTTGTGGCGGTTCTGTGTGTTCTTCGTTATTTATTTTCGTCAGTGCAATAGCGTTTTCGATAGATGCCAGTTTTTGCTGGCATTGCGAATACAGTTCACTGAATGATTTTTTTTGAACGTCATCTGTGAGAGAGCTTAGGCTCTCCCATTGTTTGACTAGGTGAGATAATCGGGCATCGAAATGTTGTAAGGCCTCGGTTTTGTTTAAGTTATCTAAGTCTTTCAAGAGCTTTTCGATCAGCGCTTGTTGTTCAGTTTGATGTTGTGCCTGTGAGCGTATTTCAGCCAGCTTCGCTTTTGTAATCTGGTAGACGGTTTTATCTTTGCCTTTCGCATGGGTAAATAATTCACTCAGTTCTTTTTCTGTTTCAATCAGTTCAGCCGCAGCTTGGCGTATTTGCGCATTTCGACTTTGTGTTGCTATTTTAAATAAAACCAATGTGTCCTGAATGCGTGCAAGGCCACGAATATAAGTATCCGCATGGTTTGATTTAATGATCATGTCCGTTAATAAATCGAGATCAATAATTAAATCAAAAATACTCAGTGATTGCGCTGTAGCGATGTCATAAAGACGATTTTCTAAGGCTGTTTTTAATTTGTCTTTTGCTTTTTTGTGAAGAGACGTCAGCGCTTCGGTGTCGGCTATTTTTTGAATAGCTAAGTGTTGAATATCTGATGATGGGTCAGCTTCTACTAAATGGATCAGTATTTTAAGGTCTTCAGTGTTGAAACCATCTAACTCTGAAAGTGTTTGTTTGCGTGTTTCAAGGTGTTTACTTTGCCATTTTGGTTTGAATAGTTTTGACAGAAAAGTTGCCATGATTAACCCTGTTGTGTCGGAAAAAGTCAAAATAATTGATTAATAGAATCATATCCCACTTGTCTTTTATTGGTATCAGAGCGTGTTTTGATTCATGTTAAGTAGGCTGGCTATTCTACCCCAGCTTTACTAAAAATGCTCCATTACTTAGACTAGAATGTACCAGAACAGGCAGTAAAGATGAGCGCATTAGGGGGGGTAGATGGCAAAAGGTAATGATAAAAATAAGCCGATGCACCAGGCTATAGGTTTTTTAGCACGCCGAGATCATAGCGTTCAGGAACTTAGTAACAAGCTATTGGCGAAAGGTCACGAAGAGGCGGTTGTCGATGGCATTATTAAAGAGCTGCAAACGCTAGGTTATTTGGATGATAGCCGATATGCTCAAATGATTTTGCGTCATCATTATTCTAGAGGGCAAGGCCCTCAAAAAATTCGCTATTTAATGAATCAGAATGGGGTATCGAGCGACATTATCTCCGCCACGTTTTTAGCATTTGATGGCGATTGGGTTCAATTAGCCTCTGATGTGCGGCAAAAACGTTTCGGAGAGTCGTTTCAAACAAGGGGCAAAAGTGAAAGATATAAAGAAAAATCGAAACAAATGCGCTTTTTAATAGCGCGAGGTTTTGAAACTGAACAGATTCAGTATGCGTGTGAGTCACTGGATACTTAGGTCTAATTCAACCTATAACAATAATTATGCGGGTAGCAAGGTTATGTTTAAACGAAAAAAAATTACTATTTCTGGCCCAAAACCCAGTGAGTTATACCTTCACCGTAACGAGTCGGGCGTGCCGGTCATTAACGCGAAATCCTTAAAAGATGCGCTTTGGGGAAGTGGCTATGCACATGCAATTGACCGAAGTACCCAGCTTCTGATGATGCGTATTTTAGGGCAGGGGCGCTTGTGTGAATTGTTAGCAGATACCGATGAGTCTTTGAAGATAGATCACTTCTTTCGAAAAGCTAACTGGCTGGTCTCTCTTGATGAGGAAGTTGCTAAATTAGACGGGCCTTCTTTAGCGGTTTGCCAAGCGTATTGCGATGGTGTCAATGCCGGGCTTGGCCGTAAAAAGATAAGTGCTTTGAAATTACTAGGTTATAAGCCTGAACCTTGGCGCATTCAAGATAGTATTTTAGTGTCGCGTATGGCAAGTTACTTAACCTTGGCACAATCTCAGGCGGAAGTTGAGCGCTTATTTATTGAACTGGTTCAAGCGGGTTTGGATTCAGAGAAGCTGGCTGCTTTATTCCCGATTGATGTCGCTAACTTTGATAGGGAGCTGATTGAAAGTATTCAGCTAGGCGAGCGCGTTGTGCCGCAGGAGTTGGTATGGAATTTGGCGCTTCCCAGAATGATGGCATCGAATAACTGGGTGATTTCAGGTGATAAAACAGCGTCTGGACAGGCCATTATGGCAAATGACCCTCATCTTGAGATAAATCGTTTGCCAAACGTGTGGTGTGAACAAAGTTTGAATTGGCCAGAAAATACCGTGAAAGGTATGGGTATGCCGGGCCTGCCAGGGGTGATTATTGGTCGTTCTAATGCCTTGGCATGGGGTGTTACCTACACGTTTATGGATACTGTTGATAGTTGGGTCGAAGAATGTAAAGACGGCAAGTTTAAGCGAGGCCGAAGGTGGATGCCTTTTACCAAGCGAACAGAGCTGATTAAGCGCAAAAAACATCCCAATGAAATGCTTCATTTTTATGAAAATCTGCATGGAGTGCTTGATGGCGACCCTTTTCAGCCGGGTCGTTATTTAACAACAGGCTGGGTGGCTTCAACTATGGGGGCCGCCTCGCTTATGGCGAGCTTAAAACTGGTGTCTGCTCAAACAGCAGAAGAGGGTGCGGCATGCCTGGCAAATATGGAGTCTGCGTGGAACTGGGTCTTGGCTGACGAACAAAATAATATTGTTTATCAAATGTCTGGTTTAATGCCTAAGCGCCATGAGAACTGGAATGGCTTTACACCCATGCCCGGCTGGGAAGCGCAATATGATTGGAAAGGCGTAGTGCCTGCGTCTGAGCTTCCTTGTTCAGTGAATCCAAAAGAGGGTTTCATTGTGACAGCGAATCAGGATCTGAACCATTTAGGTAAATGTTCACCCATTAATATGCCGATGGGAGATTATCGGGCCCGGCGCATTAAGCAGTTAATAGACAATAATGATAAACATGATGTGGCGTTTTCCCAAAAAATCCAATTTGATGTCTATTCTATTCAAGCTGAAGAGTTTTTAGCTATATTATTACCTTTGCTTGAAGGCGTTGGTGAGCAAAGTAGTGCTTATTCGGTATTGCAACGCTGGGATAGGCAGTATGATCACGAGTCCATCGGTGCGCCGTTATTTGAGGATTTCTATGCAGCGCTTCGTATGGAAGTGTTTGGTTCGTCGAAGTCTGGGTTTGGCCAAGAAGTGATGCGCCATCTTAACTCGCAGACGGGGGTGTTTATTGACTTCTATCAAAATTTCGACCGTATATTACTGGATGAAAACTCTGTCTGGTATGAAAAAGATAATAATGGTCTGCTGAGTCAGTCCGAAGCATTTCTAAATGCATTCAAAGTCGCTAAACATCAATATAAAGCCTTACCTTGGAAGGCGGTTAATTCTATTGTATTTACCAATATGTTATTCCAAGGCAAGTTACCCGAGTTTATGGGCTTTGATACCGCGCCTATCCCCATACTCGGCGGAAGAGCAACACCGCATCAAGGGCAATTGTATTCAAGTGCAGGTCGGCAAACGAGTTTTGGTGCATCCATCAGAATGGTGTCGGACTTGAGTGAAAAAACATTATATACCTGTTTGGCAGGCGGGCCTTCAGATAATCGCTTTTCACCATGGTATTTATCTGAATTAGAAAATTGGCAAAAAGGGGTTTATAAAAAGCTAGACTAATTATCTATCTGACATGAATAAAAACGGGAGTAACCGCATTGGTACTCCCTTTTTTATTCATGTCAGATAGTTTTAATCGTCAGTCTTCATGCTGGTGACTTGAAGAATAGATTGCCTTAATTCAGCATCTAGAATAAACCGCGCATCTTCAACAACCTGTTTAACTTCATCACCATAAACTAATTTATTGGCTGAATTTAAGGTCAGAAATTCTTTATCTTGAAGTTTGCCTATAAAGTTTCTAAAGAGTGTCTTATCAAAAAACTCAGGCGCGTTTAGACCAAAGAGAATCGACATACGTTCAGCCATCAGGGTGCTCTGTTTTTCTAATTCAGCGGCATCTAATTTGCCAGAGCCATGCTGTATCAAAATAGCGACGACCGTGTAGTAACGTTGAAGGGTTGGGATGATAAAACGAGACAGAATGGACAAATGCACGAATTGAGTGCTGCCTGCTGTCGGCCTGAAAATATGATCCCCTTTTTGTGTTATTAGCTCATTCTCAATGAGGACGTTTAGCCAGCCTTCAAAAATATCATCTATTTCTGATCTATCCCATTTTAGGAATAACTCTGAACGAATGTAGGGGTAAACAGAGCGAAAGATGCTGTGCAGACGGGGTTTTTCCATACTGCTATTTTGGCGCAGTAAACTAGCAATTAACGAGGGTACGGCAAACAAGTGCAAAATATTGTTGCGGTTGTAGGTTAGTGAAACAGCGCCTCTATCATCCAGGCTGATGATGTCACCCAGTGCCTGTTTTTGTCGGGTGACCAAACGCATATTTTCAGCGTGTTCTATCCAGTCTTCTCCTGAACCTTCAGCAAAGGTCATAGTATCGCTATAAGGAAAAGATTTGAGAAGCTCCGAAAATGTCGTCATGACCTTGGCCAGTACTTGTGCATCCATCGCATGTTTGTCAGTGGCTAGTAATGCCAAGGCTGTCATATTGATAGGGTTGAGTGCTGCCGAAGAGTTGATTCTCGTGGTTAGTTCCAGGGCGAGTTTATTGACGAGGTTATTTAACCAGTCGGGTTTAGTTTCTGTATTGTCGGTATCTTTTTTCCAATCAGGCTGGTGCGTGTTTAAAAATGATTCAAGGTAAATGGGGTCGCCAAAGTTAACGGATACTTTACCAAATGAGCGACGAAGATTTTTTAAGGATTTGAATAAACCAAAAACGGATTCTTTCTTTTTCTCTTTGCCTCTTAATTCACCCTGATAAGAGCTGCCTTCGAGTACCTTTTCATAACCGAAATATACCGGGATAAAGGCGATGGGCTTTTGTTGGTCACGTAAGTAGCTACTGACCGTCATGGCAAGCATGCCAGCTCTCGGGTTTAGGGTGCGCCCGGTTCTACTTCTGCCGCCTTCGATGAAATATTCAACTGAATAACCGCGTTTGAAAATTGTATGTATGTACTCAGAAAATACCGTGGCGTATAACTGGTTGCCTTTAAAGCTCCTTCGCATAAAAAATGCACCGCCACGGCGTAGGATCGGGCCGACAATGGGCAGGTTCAGGTTTATACCAGCCGCAATGTGCGGCACCATAATGCCTTCTCCAAATAGCATGGATGAAAGTAATAAATAATCAACATGGCTGCGGTGACAGGGCGCGTAAACAACGGCATGATCTTTGGTTACCTCCCGAACGGTATTCAGATTATTGCGGGCAATACCGTTATAAATTTTATGCCAAAGCTTATTCAGTATGCGTTCTAAAAAATGGATGGTGGATATTTGCAGGTTGGAGGCTATTTCATCAGCGTATTTACGTGCTAACTGGGTTGCTTTGGTGCTGCTGATGCCGGACTCATTGGCATGAAGTTGAATGCTGTTTTTAACCTCGGTGCTATTGATAATGCCTTGAACCAGATTTTGCCTGTGAGATAAGTTGGGGCCTAAAACGGTTTGTCTGACGCGTCTATAATGCACGCGAAGTATTCGCGCAGTCTTACGTGCACCGCGTTCTGTATCGTGTTTACTTTCTTGGTATATATGTTGAACGGATAAGGCTTGATTAAATTGAAGCAGGGTACGACGGCCATGCAGAAGAATAATAAATAGCTGCTTTAGTGGGCCGGAGACTGACCAGCCCTCACTGAGTAATAGCTTTAACCAAGACTTTTCTTTTTCGGGAGAGCGACCCCAAAATAATGATACGGGAACAAGTTGTACGTCGAGACTGGTTTCTGTGTCTTCGCCTGTTTGTTCAGCGACATCGTAAAAGATTTGTTTTAGTCGGCCTGACACTGTCGGTGTTTGTCTTTTCTTTAAAAAATTTCCCTGAGGCTCGTATAAAAAGAAAACAGAGCGTTTAATCTTGCGTTCACCAATCTTTAAAGGGGATTGAGATGAAGCCAAGGCAGAGTTAAGGCAGGCTTGCTCTAGTACTAACCTTGCTGATAAAGAGCTGTACTGGAGAACATAACAAACTGGTTTGTTTGGCTCGAGCTGAAGATTTTCCTGTTCAGCTCCCTTTACTTCGGTTTTTACCCATAGAAAGAGCATTTTTCGTAGTAGGGTAAATAAAAGTGAACTGAGCTTGAAGTAATTGCGCATAGAATAGTCTGATCCTAAAGGCCTGAATGTTAATTGGGGGCTAGTTTAAAGCCAATATCCTTGCATGGCAAAAGCCGTATATTCTTAAAAGGCCATTCATTAAGAAAGTTATACCAAAATGTAAATTAAAAAGACTTGAAATGGATCGGGGCGGCCTCTATATTTCATCGCTGTTTATCAGTCAAGTTAAGCTTTGCTGAGCGTATTATCAACCAGCAATTTCTGCTTTCTTATTTATCAGAAGAATAATCGAGTTAACCATGATTCAGATATCTAACTTATCCAAATATTTTGACGATTTTTGCGCTGTCGATAATGTCAGTTTTACCATACAACCGGGTGAGGTCTTAGGGTTTCTAGGTCCTAATGGTGCTGGTAAATCTACAACGATGAAAATTATTACCGGTTTTTTAGCACCCAGCAGCGGAGATGTCTCTGTGCTTGGTCATAATGTGCTTAAAGACCCCATTTCCGCACAACTTGAAATCGGTTATCTACCCGAAGGTGCGCCCGCTTATGCTGATATGACAGTGAGCGATGCATTAACGTTTATCGCACAAGTCAGAGGTTTTTCGGGTGATGAACTAAAACGTCGAATACAAAATGTCGTGGAAAAGGTTGAGCTGCAGTCAGTGCTTGGCCGCAGAGTTGAAAACCTATCTAAAGGCTATTGTCGTCGTTTGGGCATTGCTCAAGCCTTGATTCATGACCCAAAGGTATTAATTCTTGATGAACCAACAGATGGTCTTGACCCTAATCAGAAACATCAGGTTCGAGAACTGATTCGTAACTTATCAAAAGAAAAAACAGTCATTATATCTACACATATTCTAGAAGAAGTGAGTGCTGTGTGTACTCGAGCCATGATTTTATCGGCGGGTAAAGTTGTATTTGATGGAACGCCTGATGACTTGGCTGCTAAATCTGACTTGCATAATGCGGTTCGTATCCGATTACAGTCTTCTTCGCAAGCTATTTTGACCGAGCTTGAGTCCTTAAATGAGGTTCAAAAAGTAAGCCAGGATGACGCTGGCATGATTACTGTATTTCCCATTAATGGAAAAGCAATTTTATCGGCCGTCAACACTGTGCTGCATAAGTACAATAGCTTGGTTGAAGAATTACATGTAGAAAGTGGTCAGTTGGATGATGTGTTCCGCAAGGTGACATTAAACAATAATCAAGCAAGGCCCGTTAAACAGGAGCAAAGTGCGTGAGCCCTATCAATATTATTCTAAAGCGCGAGTTGTCGGCTTATTTTGCGACACCGGTGGCGTACATTTTTATCGTTATCTTCCTTATGCTATCTGGCGTATTTACATTTTATCTTGGCCGCTTCTTTGAACAGGGCCAAGCAAGTTTAGTGTCCTTCTTTAATTTTATTCCTTGGTTATATCTGGTTCTAGTACCTGCTGTTTCCATGCGTCTTTGGTCGGAAGAACGAAGAAGCGGCACCATCGAGCTGCTTATGACGCTTCCTATTACGACTTCACAAATTGTCATCGGAAAGTTTCTCGCAGCTTGGTTGTTTGTTGGTTTGGCTTTGTTGCTCACCTTTCCACTGTGGTTAACTGTTAACTATTTAGGTGAGCCAGATAATGGCGTCATCCTAGCGGGTTACCTCGGTGCCTGGTTTATGGCCGGTGGTTTTTTATCGATAGGTTCTTGTTTATCGGCAGCCACAAAAAACCAGATTATTGCGTTTATCATGACATTAGTGGTTTGCTTTTTAATGATTGTAAGCGGCTTTCCGATTGTCCAGGATGTCTTTTCTAATTGGGCGCCTCTCTGGGTGGTTGATGGCTTCGCAACCTTAAGTTTTTTAGCGCATTTTGAAGCAATTTCAAGAGGCGTTATTGACTTGAGAGATGTGATTTATTTTCTAGTACTCATCGCGGCTTGGTTGTATGCCACAGTGCTTGTTGTCGATATGAAGAAAGCGGATTAAGGAATAGCCATTATGAAATTAACTGCATCCCCAAAATTACTAGTCGGCATTTTTGTGCTGATGTTCTTTATCATTTTAGTGAGTTCCAAGTTTTTATCCGGAGCGCGATTAGATTTAAGTGAGAATGGTTTATATAGCCTGTCTGAAGGCACAGAGCGTATTCTTCAGTCTATTGAACAGCCCGTAACATTAACGTTATTCTTTTCAGATAAAGCCTCTTCTCAACTGCCGGCATTGCGAACCTATGCGCAACGTGTCGAAGAGCTTATTGAAGAATATGTGAACTTGTCTGATGGTAAACTTCTCTTCGAGAAAGTGGATCCAGAACCATTCTCTGAAGCTGAAGATGAAGCTGCTCTAGCAGGCCTTCAAGGAGTTCCTTTCGGTACACGAGGAGATGTTGTCTATTTTGGTCTGCGTATCAAGAATGATAGCGGTGTTGAAGAGGTCATTCCTTTTATGCAGCCTGATAAAGAAGCGTATTTGGAATATGAGCTGACTAAGTTGATATCATCTCTATCTAAAACGAGTTTACCTAAAGTAGGTGTTTATAGCGGCCTTGATATTCAGGGTGGCTTTGATTATATGACGCGCCAGTCAACGCCAGCATGGACGATTCTCGATTACATTCAGCAAGGTTTTCAAATTGAATGGATTGATGATAATGCGACTGAAATAACAGGCGTTGATGTTTTATTGTTGATTGCACCGCAGAATTTGTCTGAAAAATTGAGGTTTGCTATCGACCAATTTGTGATCAGCGGCGGAAGAACGATTGTCTTCCTGGACCCGTATGCAGAGACTATAGCGAATCAGGGTGGCATGCCTACCGTTCAGCGTTTTGATTTATCAGGTCTGCTTCCTAATTGGGGTGTGAAATTACGTGAAGATGTATTTGTGACAGATTTTGCAAACTCAATGGTGGTGGGTGTCGGGCAATCGCGTAATCCTGTTCGACACATTGGTTTGCTCAGCATGAACCCTCAAGAGTCTGTAAGTGAAGCTGGAGCAGATATCATTATTCACGGTTTAGAGAGTGTTAATTGGTCTTCTGCGGGTATTTTAGATGTAGTTGAGGGAGCTGACGTTGAGGTTTTACCTTTGATATTGACCAGTGACCAGGCTCAGCCTCGTGAAGCTGCATTGTTAACGCAGTTAGCAGACCCACAAACCTTAATGGATGATTTTGCGCCGACTGGTGAGCGTTATACCCTAGCGGCAAAAATAAGTGGTAAAGCAAAAACAGCTTTTCCAGAGGGTATCCGTTTTACAGAGAAGTCTGAAACGAAAATGGATAAAGGAGAAACGGATGGTTCTGAGAATAGCGAGAGCGCAGAGAATACTTCTGACGAAGAGCCTGCTTTAGAGGAAGGCAAAGAGATTGTCTTGGCCGCAAAGCATTTAGAAACAGATGCATTACGTTTATTGGTTGTGACGGATACAGATATTCTGAGTGATCGCTTGTGGGTCCAGGTTCAGAGTTTCTTTGGTCAGCAGATTGTGTCGCCTTGGGCTGATAATGGCAGTCTTTTGGTGAATGCCATTGAAAACTTTTCAGGTCATCCTGATTTGATCGAAATCCGAAGCCAAGGCCGGTTTAATCGTCCTTTCGAAAAAGTTGAAGCCTTACGTTTAGATGCTGAAGCTCGTTTTCTGGAGCAGCAGAAGCGTTTAGAAGAAGAGCTGGATGCCACTGAGAGTAAGCTCGTTCAGCTTGAACAGTTACGTGGAGAAGGTGAGGGGGCGATGTTCAGTGATGAACAGGCGGCGGAGCTTGAGAAATTTCAGACAGAAAAACTCAAAATACGTAAGCAGCTCAGAGATGTTCAACATCAGTTGGATCAGGATATTGAGTCTTTAGGAACACGTTTGAAACTCATTAACATTTTCCTTGTTCCGGCTTTAATTTTCTTGTGGGTGTTGATTGCAGCCATGCGAAGACGTTTTGCTTAGGCACGCCTTTGAATAACAAACCGCGTGTTTTGAAGATATCTCCGGCCGACTCTGTCGAAGCTGGAGATAATGCTGGTGACTCTATTCTGGTCATCGACTCTGGTGTCGGCGGTTTGAGTGTTTGCCAGTCTATTTTGGTACAACAGCCCAAGCTTCAAATAATATATTTTGCCGATAGTGCTTGTTTTCCTTATGGTCTGCTACCCGAAGAGCAGCTAAGTGAGCGGTTAAAGCTTATCGTTGGAAAAATGCTGTCTCTGCATCAACCTAAGCTGGTTGTACTCGCCTGTAATACGGTTAGCACATTAGTGCTGCCAGAATTACGCAGCTTGTTTGATATTCCTTTTGTCGGCGTGGTGCCTGCTATTAAACCAGCTGCTTTGGCAAGCCAAACAAAACGGATAGGTTTATTAGCCACACCCGCGACGATTATTCGGCCTTATACCGATCAGCTAATTCAAGACCATGCACGCTATTGTGACGTGGTTAAAATTGGTTCGAATGAGTTAGTGGTTCAAGCTGAAAATCTATTGAATGATGAACTGGTCGATAAGTCTTTAATTGATACAGTGTTAGCGCCTTTTAAAGGCTCATCGGCTCTGCAAAATATCGATACTATCGTTTTGGGCTGTACACACTTTCCTTTATTAAAGCAGTATTTACAGGCTTCTTTACCTGATGTTAATTGGATTGACTCAGGTGAAGCGATTGCTAATAGAGTGACGCATTTGTTGCAAGGCCTACGTGATGATGATTGGAAGGCAGCGGGTGCAAAAACTGGCAAGGTGCATCAATTATATTTCTCAACCCCCATTCAGCACAAACATGAATTTCCACATGTTCTTAGGCGCTTAGGTTTTAGCGCTTTTGAACTTCACTATTTAGACGCTGTTTGATGTCGAAAAAGTGCGAAAAAGTGCCGTGAGATTTTGATGTTTGTTACTTGGGGCTATCGACGTCTGAGTCAGGTCGTCAAACACACTATCGTCAGTTTATAGAAGATCAAGTAAGTG
>CAXBDA010000048.1:0-24344 GCA_963974595.1 uncultured Oleiphilus sp.
TTCAGTGATGAACATTACTAAGTTTTTTATGGATTAGAAAGTGGGGAGCAGGTCAATCCAAATTTTTCATCTAACTACCACCTACAATTTTTTCTTTCAGATTTGATGTTCAAAGATAACGTTAGAAATCAATATCGTTTCAATGACCTATGGGAAGGTTATTTAGAACTGCTCTGTGTTCTTCCCAGTTAGGCATGTGTTGTGTCATAAGAGCTTTAAAACGCTCATTATGATGTCGTTCCAGCAAATGCACCATTTCATGTAACACGATAAAGTCCAGGCATTCTGTTGGTTTTTTTGCCAGTTCTGAGTTAATGACAATCCGATGAGAATCGATATTGCAGCTGCCCCACTTAGTCCGCATCTTACGAACTAATGAGATGACAGGCTTAGTACCAAGTGTCTCTTGCCACTTTTCTATCAATGCAGGTAAAGCAATTTTGACTTCGCGTCTGTAATAACGATTAAGTAATGCTAGTCGTACTTTTTCGTTTGTCCCAGGCGTGATAAACATCTTGAGTTTGGCACCACTTAAAACTATTTCATGCTTGCCAACTTGCTCAATAACTTCTAAACGATAACGCCTACCCCACAAAAAATGGCTTTCACCACTGACCATTTGCCGGCTAGTCTCACGACGCTGTGCTGCAAAACTTCTTTGCTGCTTTTTGATCCAAGGTAAGCGATGGACGACAGCCGTTCTTATTGCAATATCAGTGAGTTCTAAGGGTGCAGAGACCCTTACCCTTCCATCAGGTGGTAAAACGCTAACGTGGAGGTTTTTAATGTCTTTACGGTTAAGCTCAACAGCCAGGTTGCCAATAGTTACCTGAGGCATCAATGGTATTCCTTTTGTGCTTTAACCAATGTCATCACTTCGTCCACATTTAAATCATAACCGGCGGTCTCTTCATGAATCGCCAAAGCAATCTCACGTTCCTTAAAACGATCACCAAGCCAATCAGCTTTTTTGGTATGACGAACAGTAGTATCAATTTTAGTGGTCAGTACTTCGTCCTTCCCAAAATTATCATAGAGAGCTTTTTTAGCAGTTGAATCGATACTCATTGGATATTCAAAAGCTGTTGCTTCTGATGGCTTTTGAACGCGTTTAGCCAGATCACGGATCTGTTCAAGATACTCCTGATAACTCAGAGCCTGCTTTCGCCGTAACGCTGTCAGCTCATCTAATAGAACAGACATACGTTCATAATACTTAGGATTGACTGGGTTCTCATCAACGATAGTTTTACGGATATTATTTTCAATTGCTTCAGCCATAGCCGGTTCGTTTTCTCGAACGGACTTAGGTAGCTCTTCAAGGCCGTCAGCTCCTCTCTCCACCACCAAATCAATTAGTCCCATTCCATCAAAATCAATTAACTGCTCACTTGGGTCTGCATCTATATATAAGTCCAGTAATCGGCGCATAGCAGGCTCATAGAGCTTCATATCAACCAGATCGCCGCTTGCAAGTTTTATTTCGTCGCGAAGTTTAGAATAGAAAGCCACTTCACTAGCGATATCTTGGGCCTGTTCTGATGTATACCCAGCGGCCTGCATCTCATTAGCTATGTTGGTATAGGCTCGGATAAGCTTTGCCACAGATTGATAAAGCACTAATCGCAGAGGTTCTTTTTCGATTGAATCAGCTTCACTTTCACCTGAAATGCCACAAAAATAATGCTGGTAGTCTATCTGCTTGCGTGGTGATTTAATTGGCTCACAAAGCATTCTGACTTGTTCCAAAGCAGTATCTAAATCACTACGAGCCTCCGTCAAGCGATTCTTCAGCAATCCCTCAACATCATCCGTATCGTAGGCGTCAAACGCTTCAGCAGTGTAGTCTTGAATAGCTTTATCTAATGATTTGAATAAATCCTTGTAATCAACAATATACCCATATTGTTTATCTTCCCCGTCTAACCTATTAACACGACATATTGCTTGGAAGAGACTGTGATCAGACATCTGCTTGTCTATGTAAAGATAGGTTGCAGATGGAGCATCAAAACCGGTCAGAAGCTTATCAACAACAATAAGCAAACGCATTTGTCCAGGCTCTTTAATGAATTGCTGCTTTACAAGCTTCTCAAACTCTTCAACTCGCTTAGAGGCATCCTCTTCGGACTGTTCAAAATAGTCCGCCAACATTTTTCGGTAGATCCCGTATTTTTCCAGTTTTTCTGTACGACCTTCCCCTGTTTCCTCACCTTTAATTTCTGAGGCGTTAGGCTGATAACTTGTAACGATCGCACATTTTCCAGCAAGACTTGAATCAGTAAACATTTCATAAATTTTGCAGGCCTGATAGACACTGGCACAGACCAATATAGCGTTGCCATGACCATCAGCAAGTCGTGGCTTTCGGTCCATATCCATCAGAATATCTGCAGCGATCTGTTCGAGCCTAGAACGACTTGATAACAGCTTCTGCATTGATCCCCACTTTTGCTTCAACTGATTACGACCAAGTCGTGATAACCCTTTAGTTTTAGTATCAAACCAATCATCAATATGTTTTTGGGATTTGATCTGCTGATCAATGTCCCTAGCTTCATATCGCAGGTCCAATACAACTCCATCAGCTACCGCTTCGTTAAACTTATATGTATGGATATACGGACCAAAAATTTCTATGGACTTCTGCTTGTCCTTTTTCATCAAAGGCGTTCCAGTAAAACCAATAAACATGGCTTCTGGCAGGATATGCTTCATCGCTTCATGCAATTTACCGGACTGAGTGCGGTGGCATTCATCGACGAAAATAAATAAATCACCTTTTGCTTTGAAATCGTTGGGCAATTTTGAGCGAATTTCTGCAATGAAGTCATCCGTTGCATTATTATCATCTTCACCATTTCGGCCAAACTTATGAACTAGCGAGCCGATTAACCAAGGGTTTGCCTGGTTCAGCGTTGCTAGCAAATCTGCACCCGAGTTAGTTCGATAAATGTCTTCGTCAACACCTGTAAAAACTTTTTCAATCTGCTCGTCAAGCTCGGTTCGATCGGTAATGATCAACACTCGGGCATTAGTTATATTCTCCCGAATCCACTTTGCCAACCAAACCATGGTCAAACTTTTACCAGAACCCTGCGTATGCCAGATAATGCCGCCCTTCCGGATTGCAATATGTCGCTTGGCTGCCTCGACTCCAAAATATTGATTGTGCCGACAGGTCTTTTTAACACCCGAATCAAACACCATAAAGTCATGAATAATTTGTAAGAAGCGTTGTTTATTGCATATACATCTCACATCAAAGTCGAGCTTATAGTCATATAGATGCTCGTCCGACTCTTTCCACTCAAGATAATACTTCTCTGTGGTCTCAATCGTGCCGTATCGTAAACCTTGGGTATCGTTCCCAGCCATCACCAGTTGTATCGTGGTGAAAAAATTTCTGATGAAGTCTTTTTTCTGATTATCGAGATTTTGCCGAATGCCCTCAGCTACAGATACTGATGAGCGCTTAAGCTCAATGACACCAAGTGCAATACCATTCACATACAAAACCAAGTCAGGACGTTTTTTGTTTTCTCCACTGATTGATACCTCTTCAGCAACAGCAAAGTCATTCGCTTCAGGGTTATCCCAATCAATCAGCCATATCGTTTGATTTAATTCCCCTGCTCCTTCCTTATCACGCACACCATATCTGAGCAGTTGATAGACTTCCTTGTTGGCATAATATGGTTTCTTACCCTCTCCCAAAGCCGCTGCGCGATCCAACTGACGCAAAGCTTTTGTAATCAAATTTTCACTGATTCTGCGAGAGCCTAACCAAGTTTTAAGTAATTCAATTTCGATATTTCGGTTATTGGTGCGATCATGCCAATCGCCAAGATAGTTCCATCCAAGCTCGTTGGTAAATAAAGACACAATCCGTTGTTGCGTCATCCTTTCACGCTGGCCGACATCACTCATATAAACCATCCAAATCTCATAAAGTCATTGATAGTTCTTGAAATATCAATGACTTGATACTAATAAATAATTTGATGGAACCTCTAATCATCAAAATTTTGTAAACACCCATCAATATGTAAACTAAATCCGTAATATGCTTGATGAGTCATGATCTGGCGCCATTAAAGCCTCGTATTGCTTATCTAACAAAATAGAGCTTAGGTAATCTAGCAGATGGTTACATGTTTCCGTCTGTATATTCACTGTATACACATAAAAAACATCGTTTTTATACTCAATCTTGTAACTCACATTATCAGAGCAAGTAATTTTTAGGCTGGGGGACGAGTCATCATAAACTGGTGAATATTTAATGTTTTTCAGATATGTGGGCACTCTGTTTTCTTCTATTTCCTTGCGAAGCTGAATGTAAAGACAATACGTACGAAGTTCAGAATGAAAACCTGAGAGTCTTGTTTTACTCATCAATAAGACATAACTTCCCGCACGGTAAATCAGTCTATTACCGCAGTATGCTATGGCTTGCGGATAATTCACGAAAAGCCTTCGCCAACCATCGATTTTAGTTTCTGAAATAATCTTATTTAGACTTGAAAAAACATCACCATGAATTAAATCAAGTAGCTCTTTAAAACATCGCTTTTCTACAATTTTCAGCCAATTTTCATTTCTTTCACGATATAGAGTGTTGTTAGGTAGTCCAAATGAATATCTGTTTGCACTTTGTTCAAGCATATAATCACCCACAGATAATAGTGCTCTTTGCAAAAGAAAGTCAGGGGACTCCAATATTGTTTTATCTAATAATGAACTCGCTTTGAGAGCATAAGCCCTGAATATATCTTGATCATAAATACCATCTTCATTTTTAGAATAGTTCAGCAGAAATCCCACCTTGCCTTTTAAGTATTCATGTTGCTCAAATTCAAATAACAAAGGTTCCCATATTGGATCTTGAAGGATAAGCTTAGCTTTTGTAATTTCCTCCCCCCCTTGTTCCCGAAAAAATGAAATCTCTGATGGCTCCATGTTACTGAGCTTGTTATAGACATCATCACAAATGATTGATAATTGTTTTAAAGATCGAATTGCTGCAACGAACGGGACCAGCTCATCAATTCGTGAGTTATTAATGAGATTATTGGTTAAACGGCTCCAACGCTTCAATCTTTCGATAAAAAGTCTACTAGCTGGGTCTGGAGCCTCAGTTTGGTTAATAAATAATATTAAAGAATAAAACTTTGCTTGGTTAACATATCCTGAATCGGATAAAACATTTTTTAATAAGCGTCTTAAATTATCAGCCTCAGGCTTCTCCAGACATTGCATTAACTTAAAAATACGTGATATCAAGGGAGCACTGAAAGAGCCTTGTTGCTTAAATTTTCTCACAGATATATGGTCGCCTCCTTGGCGAAGCTCACGTATCCAATTAAAATTATTTTGCTTTAAATGAGAAAGACTCTCTTCTCGCTCACACGCTTCATAAAGCGCCATGAGATGGAAAAAGCTTAAAAACAAAGTGTCGAAACTCTTTGTGTCATGACTACTCAACATCCAAAATATATCGGTCCATTCTCTGTCCATCGCGCTTTCAAAGCTTTGAGCTTCTTTATAGTCCCGTATGTATCCGAATAACCATGCTTTAAAATTTTCGAAATCTGATAACGCTATACCTCGAGCATTCATTTTTATATATAGTTCATCGGACAAACCAAAGTCTTCTAAATTTAGATATTGGAAAGTTATTGGAGGCTTTTCTGAATCAAGCAATCGTTTATAAAGACCTCTGTAGTTAGAGAAAGAACGTTCAATCGCATCCAACATAACAAGACAGGACTTGATTGTTGGATCGTAGAGCCATGAAAGGAAAAACCAATGAGCATCAATTATTTTTTTACTTAATGACATTGATTCGTTATGTGAAGACTCTATTTTATTTAGCGCAAGAGCTGAAAAAAACTCTGATGAACTAGGTCTGGTCGCGTAGGTGAACTTAGATTTCTCACCAACAACCCATCGCCGCAAAAAGTCATCATGCAGACCATCATTCAAAGAAAGATACCAATGAAGCAAAAATAAAGTGGTTAAGCGTTGCTGGCCATCTAGTACTAAAAAAATATTTTCTGAGCCTGACTCAAAATTACCATATATAAAATCAAGATCCAGAGGCTCCCATGCTTCTGAGATTTCCGCCATCAAAGCCTCTTTCAATGACTCAATAAATTGCTCTCGTACTTCATTTGCAGATTCTCTCCCCTGGGCATAGTCACGCTGAACTATAGGAATTTCGACACGATCTATCATTTCGAATAAAGATACGAAAGTTAAACTTTTTCCACGAATCATCAAGCAACTCCATTTTTCTTGAAAAACTCATAAATTGAGTTTTGTATGGCATATTGATGGGCTTTACTATCACTTATACTCCATACCAGCATAGTGTCGATTT
This sequence comes from uncultured Oleiphilus sp., assembly GCA_963974595.1. GTDB lineage: Bacteria > Pseudomonadota > Gammaproteobacteria > Pseudomonadales > Oleiphilaceae > PZPK01. The sequence continues at coordinate 6,386 of CAXBDA010000048.1, forward strand.
GTTTACTGAAATACTTTAGGAAAAGATTTTTTGTGCAGAGTGGAACAAATGTGCCCGACTTATCCAAATCAAGGATGCGTTGTCTTTTTATGGGAAAAATAGCATTTTTATAACTTCGGTTTGTTCCTGCATCCAGAAGCGTTAGATTTCCAATTGAATGATCTACTTCATAGTTTTGATCTGGGTCATAAAAAGCAATTATGCTTTCATACAAATTTTCAAAGTCTTTTAGTTCAAAGCTATCTGCCTCCAGCAATTTATGTATTTCCTCACAAATTAAAATTACATCCTTTTCAGACGAATCTTTCGCAAAGTCATATACATTTGACAGCCATTTTTTTTGTTCATCTGACCGGCCAGGCATCTCAGAACATACAGATCGAACATGTTCGATATCCCAATTTTCTTTTTTAAACTGATCATATGGGAAACGAAATATTGAAGTTTCGCTGGCTTGTAATGTTGCGACGTTGAAAAAAAGCAAAACTGCTCGTATTTGTCTTTGTGAACTCAATGATTCATAACTCAACTCGTTCAACGGCTCTTCAATTATTTCGTATAAATCATCATCTTTAATTGTGGAAAGGTTGACTGAGGGAAATAACTGTTTGAAAACTTTTGCTTTAAGTTCAGAATGAAATTCAGATTTAGTACTACATGCTAGAACCGCTTTCTTAATTTGAGAAACCTCAACACCTTGAGAAATTAAATAACCGATTAGGTGATACGAGTATCTATCTGTATACCACTCATAAAGTCTCATATAGTATTTTTTGATTTTTAGCCAAAGACTTTCAGCATCATCTTTCTGTATTGAAATTCGTTCGTTAAAAACGAGAAAAATATAGTTTGTATCGTATTTAAGTCTCGGCTCATCGCATAGCTCATCAGATAAAAGCCTTAAGATAAATTCGATTCTGTTTGCCTCAGCAGGCTTATTTGAGATAAAAAACCAGAAACTATCATCTTGTAATTGTTTTTCGATTTCATCCCACTCATGGGCGATCTTGAATTGTTTTAACTGTTGAACTTTTTCACCGTCGTTTTTAAAGTTACTTCCTCGAAGGATCAAAGCCTTAACTAACTCAGCATTTGTTAGTGGAATCTTGCCAATATTTAGCCTAGAAAACACCTCCACTGGATTGATATGTTCTCTTACGTCGTACCAGATTATTTGAACTCTGTTCAGAAAAACAGACTCAATATCGTTAATGCGATTAAATTTGTCTTGAAACCATATTTTTATAACTTCGTAAGCCTCATAGATATGATGAAAATCAATGTTTTTAGATTTTTTGTCTGGATCTAAACTATCGAGATATTCCCTGCTATCAGACCGAGTTTCATATTCGATTACATATAGCTTTTTTTGGAAGTCATCAGCAAACCGATTGTTAAAAAACTTTAAAATCAAATAAATAGTAGTCAGCCGTTGTTGTCCATCTACAAGTTCCCATGTCTCTCCTCTGTTTTTAACTACAATTGGCTGAAGACAGTAAAACTCATCCTTAGAGATAAATTCTTTATTACTAAATTCATATATATCATCTAAGAGATCTTCAACTTGTCGTTTTGTCCATCGATAGCCACGCTGATATGCTGGTATGAAAAATGATTCTTCCAGCAAATCCTTTATTGGCCTAAGGGAAAGCTCGTTAGTTTGATCCATTAATCTTCCTTGTTAAATCTTAATTTAATGATGCTTTTCAGTAATTCGGTAAAGTAGATGGAATCTGGTAATGTCAAACCCATTTTCTAGGCTGTTGAATAAAGCCATAAATCCACCACACTACAAAAATTTCTCACATTCAGGACAAACGACATTAGATGTCTGCTCAGCCCTTGTCCTATGGTAAGTCCATTTGGAGCCATTTTTATAAAGATCTGTATGGCAGTGATAGCAAATTGTTTTTATTGTTCTCAGGCTACAAACAGCACAACTAATAATCCACCGTTCACTGCCAGCTTTAGTTGGCTCAAACTCAGCTATCAGAGTTTCATGGCTTTCATTGCCACAACCTATACAAACGGAATTATGCCAATAACTAAAGCTAGATTCTTCATTTTGGAGAAGAGCGTTATTTCTCTGTAGAAACATTCCCATAAGTCGCTGCAAATGATCAAAAGTGATGCCATGCTTTAATGTTGGGCTTAGAAAAACACTACCGTAACGATGATGAGCTTCATTACTCTGTCCATAATCACATTGCGTACCCCAACTTAAAGGTGAGGTACGGTTTTCAATGTTGTTCTGGCTTGAATGAATTATAAATACTTGATTGTTTTCATCTTCACTGTAGTTTTTTGTTGTATACAGCTCAGAAACCAAATTATCGATATCAGTCTCTCTAACGTTACCGCGAAACTTCGCATCGAGAACCAGCCTTTTATTTTGCTCACCATCAATAATCCATATCCCTTTACTATCTTTGCTATAGCTTTTGAAAAATAAATCGATTACAAAATCGGGCCGTTTTCCTGATGCTAGTGTTTTTTCATAGGTCAACACAATTCGTTGCTGACGGTTAGGGGCTAGTAGTTGAAACTCAATATCTTTGTCACCTTCTAATACGGCATTGATCAATGTTGATTGCCAACTAGACGTAATTTCGAACCGATAGACTTGGTTTAATACTTTGATAATTTGTAAAAGGCACCACTTCTCGTAGAGATTGGCAACATTCACAAGGCCGATATCATCAATTAACATCAATGAGTTCAGTATCGACTCATCCAATCCATTCAGTGACGATATGCGCTTAAAATGGCTCTTGGCTCCAGCATAAGAAGGATTTTGAATGAACACCATGGTATTCGGGCAGGTCTCTCTGACCTTAACCTTATTCGCTTTGAAAAATAAAGCTAATTTCTGTAAACGTCTTTGTAATTTTGGAGTAGCTATTAAAAATCCTGACAATTCCTGATTAAGAGTTTCATATAAATTTATTCTTTGGCTCGCCATCTCCGTCTCAACGCTCAAATCCCGAAGCTCATCTCTGGTTAATGGCGCGATCCAACCCTTAAGTTCCAGTTCGCCTCGGCCCTTCTTTAATCTATCAAGCTCAACTTTAAGGGGATGGGTAACAATCAAAATTGAACTGACCTCAAGATAATTAAGCTCAAAGTAGGTTTCTTCCTTGGAGTTAGTTTTTTTTGCCTTTTCATACCAACCTGTAATTTCCAGCTCAGTATTTTGCAAGGAAGTCTTTATTGTGGATAAGTCTTCAGCTGATAAGAAATTAATAACCAAGTAGTACCCATGTTTTTGACGAAAATTTTCGCCGTCCAGCTGTTCTACAAAAAACCTTGACGTTGAGTATCCATAAAGTCCGCCGAGCATCACTTTATAGGTACCATGTTCACCTATTGTATTGTCACTCTGATACTGTGAACCGCTTATTAGTCTTGTTGATATTTCATTCTCAAATGTCTTTAAGTCAGTAGCCAATTTGACTATTTCATTATCATAAACTTTGGAGTCGACTTTCTTAGTATTCTTGTCCCCAAACTCTGCAATCCAAGCCTTTTCTTGGATCACTCTCCTATGAAAATATTCATTTTGTGCAAGAGACAGTCTTCCCAGACTTCTAAGCAAATAAAGTACACGCTTTACTGTGTAGTAGATGAAACGATTCTCAGGGGTATCGAAGCTTTCTTCAAATTTACGGCTTGTTAACTGACGTTGGTTTGGTCGTATTGCATACTCTCGAAAAGTTCTGGGAACAGGTTTAACCGAACGTTTTGGTAATTTTCCCTGTGTTTCAGACAAAATCATTCCCGGTAACTGAACAATCTTCTCAACACTATCAATAAAACAATGAAATAAATGGAGCACATCCTGGCTGAAAACATTTGGGGTTTCTTTTAATACACCGGCTTTCGCCACACTATTGTTATCTAGAATAAGCATCCATAGGCTGTTCTTGAAATCTGCCAGGTAGTATTCAAGCTCAGTAACTGAAAAGCTCGAGGTATTATTTTCAATAGTTAAACGCTGATTCTGAACAATTAGGTCAACACGACCAGTTGTACGATATAACTCACAAAGATAGCGTTTACTTTCTTCATGCCATTGGCCATTCTGTATCCACCAAACCTTATCTGTCCCAGGCACTTTCAATGGCATTAAGACTTCTTTCTGTCCACCCGCCAAAAGAAAATATGGCGAATGGATCAAGCCACCCTCATTTATACATACACCTATGTAATGATGTACTTTTGGAAAAGTAATCGTTTCAACCCACCATCCATCAGCGATACTCTCAAGCTTCAAAGGATGATAACTGGTTTCAAGCTTTATAACTGTCTCGGGGTCACTCCAGACAATATTTAGATACCTGATCTCAACAGGTAACATCATCGTGACCAATAATTAACAACCCAGTCGTTTGACTTAGCATTCACGATGACGCGATCCAACTCTTCAATACAGGAACTAGCCCCTTCGGCATCAAGCTCCGATAATTTGTCTGCTAGAAAATCTCTCAAAGCAATCAACACATCTTTTCGCGCAACTTCACCACCAACTGTTTTCTCACCATCAAGCATCAGCTTGGGCAAGATTTTATGCAAAACAATATTATTCAATATGAAATCTTCATGTACCTCGAATTTCTGCATTGCCTCATTGTAAAGTAGCGCCTGCCGGACAGTCCGAAGGCCAAACTCTATGCCAAGCGGTTCTAAATAGTCACGAGCAATCTTTATCAATGTTTCCGCTAAAGGATGATGACGATCAAATTTAGGGTAATGAGTGCGTTGTCCAAGTGACTCAATATCGAAATGGATCGGCAAACTCATATCAAGATCAAATTGTTCAACCTCTGCTTCTGCCTCAGTCCAATCATCTAACAGTGGACTAGTAAAGCGCATAATATGCACACGGTCCAAGATCTTCGGTGAAAGATAATGCGTTGTTTCATCGACATTTACAGTGCCAATGATTCTGACATTTACTGGTAACTTCAGTGTTGATGGACTATTAACGTAGCTTCCCATCAACTGTCTTAAATATGCATGATATTTGAGTAACGAATCACCTTCGCCAAAACCACAAAGCTCTTGCAACTTAGCATTCATTTCCTCATCACGTAATAGGTCAAGGAAAGTGACCAGATCGCCTTTGTCTAGTTTGTCTTTTGCTACATCGATCAGCGATAAAAAGTTTCGAGCTTCACTGATCAAATGCTCTGATTCTGATTCTGAATAAAGAGGAATTTCTGGCGGCTCACCGCGCTCTTCGAGCAAACTAAGAAAATCGGCAAAGTAATACTCAACACGAGCCAGATTCATTTCATCCAGGCAAATAAAATAGGGAATATCCGGATTACGAGCCGCCTCAAAAAGTGCATCCAAAAATGGCGTTGTAAGATACTTTTTTTCTAAAGGATTGTAATAGCCTAATAAATCTTCAGCGCTTGTCCAGTTTGGTTTCACAGGGACAATAACGGCCTTGCCACCTAGGGCTTCTGCGAATGACTTCACCAAATTGGTTTTACCAGAACCTGAATCCCCCGCAAGTACAATTAAGTCATGTGTTGAGATCAGTGCAAAAAAATCTTCAAGCACCTTTCTCCGATAAACAATATTTAGATTCATCAGATACGTTTGAATGTAACTAATAGCATTAACAAAGTCGCTACCAAATACCTCAGAAAATTTATGTCCTCTGACATATGTCTCTTCTGGTGGCTTGCCCATCAACAAATTTGCATCAGCCAGAGAAATCAGATCTAGGTCTACAAGCATCTGTGCTTTTTGCTCAATGAATTGATTCAGTTTGTTCAATTGACGCTCCATCTGAATTTTCTGCTGCTGAAATGTTGCTTCAGCCTCAGTGTGTTGGTCACGGGTTAACCTCAACTTTTCAGTCGTATTTTCAAGGGCTTCTGTTTGATTAGCGACTTGTTCAGTTAGGCTACCCGCCTCATCTCGAAGCGCCGTAACGTGATTTTCTTCACTTGACCGCTCTTGTTGCAGTTTAGCGCTTAACTTATCGCTTTCTTTTTGGATATGCTCTTGATTCTTATCTCGATAAAAGTCGATAACCCATTTTTCAATATAGGGCTGTCCATCAATAACAAACTCTGGATTATCTAACTCTTTCGGTAAGGCCTTTAGAGGTTGAACACCGCCATCGATGGCTTTTAAAGCATACGGGTTATTATGTTTAATACGCTCTTTCTCAGGTGACAGCACAACCTTTGTTTTGATCCACAGCCCAACAGAAGGCTGCCAGCCCATATTAGTGACTTTTAACGTGCCAACATAAATGGTGTGATGGATATCTTCGCTTTCTATGGGATAAAAAAGCGACTGGCCATCGTTAATGCTTTTTAAGTTTTCAAGTATATAAAAGGTATTAAGGTCAATAGTTGAGATCGCTTTAAGTTGTCCAATCACAACAAATGGCTGATCAAGATCGTAGTCCCAGCTCTTTTTGAGAATTTGAATCAGTTCTTCATCGGAATAAATTGAAAGCTTTGTTGATGAAAGTCCTTTTTCTTCTACTGCCATTACAACAACCTTGTTTTGCCAGTCAGTAACTCTTGCATCATGCCCCTTTTGAGCTGGCGCGTTTTAGATAGACGTTGTTCAAGGGTTTGGATCTCTTCGATCATATCTGAGAGGATGGTTGCGATGGCTATTTGTTCTTCTTTAGACGATGGTATCAAAACTTTGAAACTGTGCGCATCATTCCTATTTAGGGTAGGCACTCCAGACCCACTTGCAAATCGTTCGAAGCCAATATAAGTAAAAAGAAAATATACAAACTTTGGATCAGAGTTATAAAATTTCGTAACCCAAAGCGAAGTATTATGAGGCCAGTAATCGCTATCCACGAAATGGACTTTACCTAAGGTACCTGACCTTCCAGTTACAACTCCAGGGCCTTTAACTTGGAATTGATCATGAGTATTGGCAATCCCATTCGAATAAACTACCGGATACTTACCATCATTCCTTTGACCAGATGGCAAATCAAATCCTCTTTGCAGTGGGGCAAATTCACCTATTTCACTTTCTAGCCAATTCATCGGAATGCATTGGCTATCTATGCTAACTTCCAGCGGACCGCCAATGTCGGCATCTAAATTCGTTCCTGACAAATTTGTCTCGCCGAGTTCGCTGTGATTGTTGCCTTTGGTGATACCATCCGCAAGATGGGCGAACTGTGGCAGGCGGGTGCGGCCGGTCAGCAGTTGCTGCATAGTGGCGGTTTTGATGGCTTGCTTCTTGGCAATCAGTAGTTCTATGCTGTTAATGAGTTCATCAATATCTGATAGTACGTTTACGATGGCGGTTTGTTCAGCCTTTGCAGGGAATGCACACAGAACTCTTTCTATTGTGCTGGCATTGAGACTCGGCACTCCCGACGCTTCGTTGTATTCACGCCAATTGACCATACAGAATTGATAATAAACATACTTCGGTTCAGCTTTTGGCTTAATTTCTGAGTAAAAAAGTGTATCAACTGTCCAAAAAGGACAATCGATAAATCTTGGTTTATCAATGGTACCTTTGCGTCCAATCAGAACTGATGGTTTGTTATACAGGTATGAAGATGCCCGACCTATTTCACCTCCAGACGCCAATATTGGATAAAGACCATCTGCACATTCAACCAATTTCTGGTTTTTTCCATGCTTGATAGTCAGAACATCACCAAAGGCCTGACAATTCCAATCCTCAGGAATCATTCCACTTTCAGTCCACTTGAAACCCACTTGTACTGGCTCCCCGCCTTTGCAGGAATGACTGCTTGTTAGTAGCTTGTCATTAACCAAATAGGCTGCACTAGCATCGTTGATGTATTCGTTACTATTCACCATTCCAGCCCCATCGCTTTAAGATGTCCGTTGACCTTGTCGCTCAACTGTTCAACCTTTTCAGACAATTCCGGCAATGGTTGCGCGTAACGCTGCTCCAGCTGCTTGACTCGATTGGCAAGATGCTGGGTCACGCGCTTGATTTCTGCCTCTATGTTGCCTTGCAGGCTGGCCAGCCACTTTTCATTAACGATCAATGTTTTGATGTCGTCTTCGGTCAGGATCGGGTAATGCTTGAATACAGCCAGCTCCAGCACGTCTTGGGCTTCCTTGAGCGCTTTCTTCGCCGCAGCCTCGGCATCAAACAGCTTTTTGGCCTCTTTGAGCGCGACTTTTTCTTCCGTGTCAGTCACCAGTTTCAATTGGGCGGCGAGAGTGGCCTTGGTGACTTTGTCCTTGTCGTTCAGGGCTTCACTGAGAAGACCGTCTTCGCCAGAGTGCTCTTCCAAGTAGCTTTCCAGTGCCTGACTAGCACCGTCGAGTTGCGCCTGCAATTCGACAAGTTGTTCCAGTTCAGCAGCAAAGAAACGCTGTTTCAGTAACATCGGCGGGATCAGCTCGGCTTTATATCGCTTTTTGTTAATTTCAATATCATGAGTTTCTTTCCAAACAGTTTTATTACCTTTCTTTTCTGGAAGTATTTCTCGTAGTTGTTTTGCTGCTTCCCATCCATCCTGCGCCAGCACATAGACATCGTCCTGCATGGTATCGGCCCAGTAATCCATGAGGATCTGGTAGATATCATATTTGCTCAGCAGATCGCTGGCGTTGTATCGCTCAAGCAAGTTTTCTGATAATTCCTTGATTAAAGTTTTGGGATGGTCGCCAATCTTAATTTCCCTGAGTTTGGCATTAGCGGCCCAGGCGGTGAAAGGTTGCAAGCTGCGCTCGGCAAAGGCAACAAATTCTGGATGATTAAGAATAGTGCTTTTGACCTGTGATTCCTCGACCAGCGCACGGCTATAGCCATCCCGGTCTGGGGCGAATAATAGATCACGCATGGCAGGAAAAACGCGCCAGTAATCAGCCAGTTCATCGATATCACGGTTCGGGATGCCTCCCATAAGGTGAGCACTCAAATCATGTAGATCCTCCGGCTCACTAGCATCGATATAACGCGGGATATTGAGGTTATAATCGTTAGCGACAATCTCACTGACTGGCACCATTCGGCTATAGCGTTCCAGTTCCAGTTGCTTGGTAAAAACATCGACGATTTTATGGATGTCTTGACTGCGTAAACGGTTTTTGTTGCCGTCTTTGATAAACCCTTGGCTGGCATTGACCATAAAGATACCTGTTCGAGCATGGGCATGTTCTTTATCAATGACGACAATACAGGCTGGAATGCCCGTGCCATAAAACAGGTTGGCAGGCAGACCGATAATGCCTTTTATGTAGCCCTGTTTGATCAGGTTTTCACGGATGCGTGCTTCGGCATTGCCACGGAACAATACGCCGTGGGGTAGGATGACTGCACCTTTACCGTTGCTTTTCAGTGATTTGATGATGTGCAGTAAAAAAGCATAGTCGCCGTTCTTCTCAGGCGGGATACCCCAGTTAAAACGATCAAACTCATCCTCTTCGGGATTTATGCCACTGGTCCAGTTCTTATTAGAAAAAGGCGGATTAGCTACGGCAAAATCAAAGGTTTTCAGTTTGCCGTTTGCTTCTTTCCATTGAGGCTCTGACAGGGTGTTGCCCTTCCAAATTTTTGCCGTGACATTATCATGCAGGATCATGTTCATACGAGACAATGCACTAGTCGCGTTATCCATTTCTTGACCGAAAATGGACAAACCACGTGGTGCTTCATCACTCACTTTTAAAAGCAGTGAGCCAGAGCCACATGTGGGATCGTATACGGTAGCATCCTGCGGGGTATCGTTATTGATCCCTAGTACTTTTGCCAGTATTCGTGACACCTCGGAAGGTGTGTAAAACTGACCTTTGCTTTTGCCTGATTCGGTAGCGAAGTGACGCATAAGGTATTCGTATGCATCACCCAGCAAGTCATCTCCATCTGCACGATTGCCTGTCAGGTTGAGGCCTTCAAAAATACCGACCAGCTTAGAAAGCCGATCTTGCATTTCTTTACCTTTGCCCAGCTTGTCCTCATCGTTAAAGTCAGCGACGTCGATGACGCCCTTTAAATCATTTTTCTCCGCCAGCGCAGCAATGATTTTGTTGATCCTGTCACCGATTTCCTTATTACCTTTTAGGGCAACCATATCGTCATAGCTACCCCCCTGAGGTACCTCGATCATCGAATAGGGGCTTGATTTGGCTTTATCCGACACATATTTCATGAACAACATCGTCAGCACGTAATCCTTGTACTGTGAAGCATCCATTCCACCACGCAATTCGTCGCAACTTGCCCAGAGTGATGAATACAGTGCGTTTTTCTTAATGGCCATCTTTTTCCTAAAATTTAAGTATTTTGTCGTTAGTATTAAGAATCTGATTCTTAAAATTTGATCGGCTAACTTTGGCGCGCTTCGTTTAAGCGCTTAAGAGACATTTCATCGTAAGCATCGCTATTCTTACTTTCCAAATCAAAGACTTTATCCAATCTAAAATCTTTAAGTTCAGCAACTGGTGAAGAAATTATCCGTTTTATTTCCGCTAGAGATGTAAATTCCAATTTACGCAACTTCCCCTCTCGCCCCTTATATCGTGCGGGCGCATCTTTCTCAGGATCACTGCCTCGTGGCCAAAAGAACTCTCCAGTTAATTCATGAACTGAGTCTCGATACTTTCTCGCAAGATAATTAACGCGAGTCTGGCATTGATCCGTAAGGTCAGCGAAATCATGTAGGTCAGATATACGTTCAGCAAGAATCGTCTCGTGAATAGGGCCTTCGGAATCTATGACAAACTTAATCATTTCAGCTAAGCGATTTGTGTATGGTTCGCTATAAAAAGCAGTGGACGAAGCTACAAATTGCCCTGCTTGAAAGTTTGTGGGCCGGTAAATTAGATCAGTGTCGATAAATGTTTCAGGTATTACTTCAGAAATCATATCGAGTTCAGATTCCTCGATAGCAATTTCATCATCATACTGAACATCCGTTAGCCCTTGAACAATATACTCATCTTCTATTTTTACTTCTTTATGCTCATCCGAGAAATCAACTGCAGACACTCTTTTGGATTTATCTTTCTGCAGCAAGGATAAAAGCGATTCATGTACCAGGTTTATAGCGGCATGCTTATGTGTCCACCAGTCTGTTGACCAAATTCTGATTAAAGTCCAGCCTAAGCCCTCTAGAACACTTTGACGAATTTTATCTCGCTCTCTGGCAAATGCTGAGCTGTGGTACATTGCCCCATCACATTCAATTCCAGCTAAATAAACACCTGGTATTTCTGGATGCACAATACCTAAGTCAATGCGAAACGCTGAAACGCCGATCTGTGGATGAATCTCCCAGCCTTTTTCTCTGAGTGCTATGGCTACCGCAGATTCAAAAGGTGATTCAAAGTCCCCCAATGATCCGTGAATAGCTGCACCTAATTCTGAGGGACCTCTCTCAGCATATTGCAGGAAGTGTTTTAAATCTCTAACGCCTCTTGATTTAGTCGAATTTAAATTAATATCTTCATGGTTTAGTGTGGAAAAAACCATCATTTCTGTCCTGGCACGAGTCAAGGCAACATTTAATCTTCGCTCACCACCTTCACGATTTAATGGACCAAAATTCATCGTTATATGACCTGCTTTATCCCGGCCATAGGTCACGCTGAATAAAATGACATCTCGTTCATCACCTTGGACTGTTTCGAGATTCTTAACAAAAACTGGCTCGATCATTGTTTCATTGCTAAAAAACCTCTCCAGCTCTGGATATCTAGCCCGCTCTTTGTCTAAAAGATTTTCTATCAATGATTGCTGTTCAGTATTGAAAGTAACCACACCTATTGATTGTTCTTGCAGTGTTTTATCTTTACTGGTTAAACGTCTAATAATTTCAGCAACGACAGCTTTTGCTTCGCCTTCATTATGTCTTGCCCCGCCACGCGCATATGTACCTTCAGGACTGACCAAAGTGACACTCTTATCAGGGTTAAGTGGCGCAGGAAAGGTAATTAGTTCATTGTGGTAATAATTGTGGTTCGAGAATGCAATCAGACCCTCTCGACGTGAACGATAATGCAGATTCAGCGTTAACTTGGGAATACTTGCTCCCAACATCTCATCTAGAATACTTTCTAAATCCGGCTCATATTCCGCATCCCCATCAGGATCTTCGTCCTTTCTTGCAAAAAAGCTGGTTGGTGGCATCTGCTTGGGATCTCCCGCCACAATAACCTGTTTCCCTCTGGCAATCGCTCCAACGGCATCCCATACCGTAATTTGCGAAGCTTCGTCAAAAATGACCACATCAAATAAATCTTGATCTGTTGGAAGATATTGGGCGACTGATAATGGCGACATCATCATGCACGGTGCAAGTGTATTTAAAACACCTGGAATTTCTTCTATTAATGTTCTAACCGATTTATGTCTCGATTTCTTTTGTAACTCTCTTCTCAATAAACCCCAATCCGAGTTCTTGGTAACATTATCAGCACCCGGTAAATTACCAGCCAACTTTGCTTCGATATACTTAGCAGTCAAATTCTGGAAACTTTCATCAATCGTGCGAAAATGCTGAATATCGGCATCATGCTCTGCAGATGAGAACTCTCGCAGAATTTCATCTTCACCAATTAAAGCACCTGACCACCAAGCACAGTAAGCAGCTTCAAAAGTTTGATTAATCTCATCAGCTGAGATATCGCCACAATCAATTGCCTTAACTAACGATTCAAGACCTAATTCTATTGCTTCATTGCGGCGTAAGCGCCATGTACACCAGTTTCTGAGTTCTTGTCGACGTAACTGCAAATTTACAGCTTCGCTCTCTATATCACTCAGTAAATCAACGCTCGAACCGAAGATATTATTGATATCACTCCCAGTCTTTTGTTGAAAATCATCTAATAGTGTTTGTAATTGGGTATAGGTGGATAAAAATTCTTGGCAAGCTCGACCTATTGGAGCATCTGGTGCCAGAAAGTCATTGGTTTCTGTCATCAGATCACGAACATTTATTCGTAATTGAGCAAGCTCATTGATGTCGTCAGTCAACATCCCAACAGCTGAACGAGTCTCAACACCCAAGTCTTTTAAGGCAACCGCCTCTTCAGGGTCAGTCTCAAGCCCTTGCCATAGTTTTAAAGAGTTTAATTGTTTGTCTAATTTTTCGATTGCGTTCCCTTCGGTTCGCATCTGAGCCAATATGGCGGCATCTTGATAAGGGTTTGGTTTACCTTTAGCGCCATTACGTTTTAATTTCTTAATTACACGTCTTTTTAAAAGTAAGGATTTCGGCCACCATTGCTCAATAGCATAATTCCAGTCCTGTTCAATTTCCTCACCATCAATCTGCCGCCAAGCTTCTTTTTGATAGCTGCAACTCAACAATGCCTGGGAGTCTGCAAAGCGGCGAAGATGATTAACAGCTTTCTCAAGTCCCTCAATGTAATCACTGCCATCTGATAGCAAGGCGAAGCCAGCCTCACCTCGATAGGCTTTTTGCAACACCCTAGCCAGCTTTTTAAGGCCTTTTAACCTTTGGCTAGAAGAATCAGGTAAATTTATTTTTAACGTATTGAGTATATGATGAAGTGCTGTTTTAGTTTCGGTAACCCTATTTATCAGGTCTCCCGCCATTGAGGTAACCTCAGCTTCCCATTGGGGCGACCAATTTGCAGTCTCTACCAAATGAAGTGGGTTATTGGTTAAATGTCCAATTGTTTCAGCTTGAACACGCAGCTTATCCACTACATCACGAAGCAGCTCCAATTGCGATTCATCATGAGCTTCTGAATTTTCCCAACTAAGTTTTACTTTTGTTGCAAGTGCTTCATCGCGAATTTTTACTCCCATCGCGTAATGGGCGGTCATTCCATTTCTTCTAGGTATATGAAGGCGATCCACAAAAAGATTAAGACGATCTCTCAGTTTTTTTAATCGTTCAGCTTCTTTCTCCCAATCTGATTTTGATCCCTTCGTGAAGGGTTCCCAAGAAGACCTAAGCTGTTCCAAAACTTCTGTTTTTCTTGCTTTATTTGAATGCAATGCTAAGCAAAATCGATTCAAACCCAATTGTTCTAAACGACGATATACAACATCTAAAGCAGCTGTTTTTTCGGATACAAAAAGTACAGTTTTACCTTTACCCAAAAAATGTGCAATCAAATTACCAATGGTTTGACTTTTACCCGTTCCAGGTGGTCCGATCACTACAAAATCTTTCCCCTTTTCAGCTGTAGCGATGACTGCCATTTGTGAAGAGTCGGCAGGGAGCGGTGCTAACAAATCTGACGGGTTATATGTTCTATCAATTTCAGATTTATCAACAAACGATACGTCCGATGAATAGGCATCTCTGGGAGTATCCATTAAATGCTTTACTACAGAGTTCTCACGCAATTGATCAGCACGATCAACAAGGTCTTTCCACATGAGATATTTAGTAAATGAAAAATGCCCTAATGCAACTTCTTCTACAACCTCAAAACCTTTTGCATCTTTAACTTTTTTTCGAATGGTATTCCAGATGCCATTAACATCGACACCGCTATTATCATGAGGTAACTCACCATCCAAACCAGAAATATTAATATCAAAGTCTTTTCTTAACATTTCTAACAAAGTGGTATTAAAACGTGGTTCTTCATCATTAGCGGAGAGTTTAAAGCCACTTCTTACTGATTTTCTTTCAAGTGATACAGGCAGTAAAATCAGAGGGGCTTTGAAAGCTTTATCACTTCTTTCGTCTCGTTTCCAACGCAAGAAACCCAACGCCAAAAACAAGGTATTTGCACCTCCCTCTTGAAAAGAAGTTTGAGCCTTGCGGTAAATTTCAACCGCTCTTTTTCCCAACTCATCCTCAGTCATATCCACTAAGATTTGCTTATTTTCAAGCGCGGACCGAGCAAACTGTTCGCTTATAACCTCACCAGTTCTCGCATTGTGTAAAGACTCATCTTGCTTTTGCCTTAGACGATTAGGAGGTACCTGTAGAGACAGTTTTTCACCTTCGGCTAACTTATCCTCGAGTAAAGCAGGGTCAGGACATACAATACGTAAACTTGCTTTCGAGTCTTTAAAGCTTAGAAGTGGATTTCTTGCCGTGAGGTCTAATAACTTTCTCTGCCAACGATCAACTCGCTGGGTTGGCGTCTCAATCTCAGTTTCATCATCTTCAATAACAAAATCAGGTAACACTGGAGCAGCTTCAAAACCTAATTTAACTTCAGCTTCTGGAGCCTCAGTTTGTGGACCTGACTTTTGCTTTAAGGCCAATGGTGTTATTTGATGTCCACGTGCACGACGAATATCAACTGCAGCATGAAATTTAGCGTCGTTCTCTGGTGAAAGTACTCTAGTTGCCTCAGCTACAGCTTTACTAAAACTTGGGGTTGGATTAGTTGTTAGGTAAGTCGTCTCAAACAAAACTAATTCTTTAAGCTGAATACGCTTTCGTATCACTTCAGCGTCATCTATAACAATGCTTCCAAGAGAGTCAGGCTGAAGCCATACGCCAACCATGGCATGCCCTTCTGGTAATACAATTATTGGATTTAAACCAATTTGTTCAAATGCTGATGCCAACAACATCGTTGTGTCTAAACATGTAGCAACTTTGTTATGGAGAATCTGCCCTGGCAGCCTAATCTTCTGTCCATTCTTTTCATAACTTGCAGGTGGATTAGCATAGGTAATACCGAGATTGGCCACTGCAGTGTAGAGAGCAGAAACCATCTCCCATACCCGTTCGCGACTTTTTGAACTATACCCGTTCATTTGATCTTCTTTACCAGCTTTACGAAGAACTAAGCTTGCAGAATTAATGATACGGTCTACTGCTGGGTCATTTGGTACCGCAAATGCCGCTAACATTTCTGGCATGTAATCCGTACCGCCCCACTCGTTGTAGGCAAGAAGTTGAATATCGGATATGTCTTTTTTTGTAATTACCTCATCTGCAATTGAAACGGTAAAAGTAACTTCACCACGGATCATCTCAGATAAATTCATCAGAAACTGGCCATCCAGAATCACCTGTCTATCAAAAGCTGGAATGGCCATTACTGATTCAGGCTCTATTCTTGAAACTTCCCAACTTTTAGATTTCAAAAAGGCTGGATTAGAAGTCATCGTAATAATGACATTTTCTAAACGTGAATCTTTTTGCAAGTTTTCTATTCTTAAATCTTGAACAAGAGGAAAATCATTTTGATGACCTGCAAAATTTATTTTTCGTGAAATTTCTGCATGGAGTTTTATGACTTCTACTGTAGAAGGGGTGTCATCGTTTTTTAGCTGAGTGTCAGTGCTGTCCATGTGGCCTCTTGCTTATGTGCATTTTTTTCGTATTTTTATTATAAAACTCGAACTCAGTATCATTATGTTCTGAACTTTTATTTACCTGACATAAAAAATCAAAACAATACTGTTCAAGGTTGAAGCTTAAGATCAACAAGTTTTACCACAGTAATAATGTTGTCTCACGAGGTAGAAACGGGACGCCCACCTTAAATTACCCTATCTTTTTGATTTAATTATAAATAAGCATATTTTATAGCGATATTTCTTGACCATTTCACAAGCAATTCGGAAAAATTCGAAGCTTTAGCGCGGACCTTAACTGAGAAAGTTGATAACAATATTCCCGTTATATGAAGCCGATTATTAGGAGTTAATTGCTTGTAATGTAGGTAGGAGCACTTCATTAAAAAGGAGTTTACGGTCAGATTCTAAGAATTTACCGTAATGCTTTTCAATCATGCGAATGGATGTTCCGCAGTTCTCCGCAATCATCTGTAGAGGAATCTTGGCCATGATGGCCTTGCTGATGTAGTAATGTCGCATACAGTAAAAGCAAGATCCTTTTGGCAATCTAGCGGCTGTGGCAGCATCTTGAAATAAACGGATGTAATTATTTTTTCCCCAAGGATTTTTCCCATCTTGGGTCAAGATTGATGCATTTGGATGTTTAAGTCTTGTCAGTTCATCAAATAATTTGCCAGCTGCATCGCTTAAGTAAATTTGCCGCTGACCGGTTTTACCATGCTTAAGATTAATGACTTTGTTTGATGAGTCGTAATCAGCCACTTTCATTTGAGCCAACTCACCATAACGTGCTCCTGTATAAAGCCCAGCCTGAAGTAACAAACGAAAATGACCACTGCTGAGTTTTATCAAGTTCTGAACTTCCCTATCGGTCCAGAAAATTTTCCGGCTTTGCGCCACGCCTCTAAAATTTTTAACCTTTCGCCAAGCAGTATCACTTTGTACATAGTCATTACGAAATGCCATATTTAATGTAGCACGGAACATATTCATCACGCGGTTAGCACTATCTTTTGATTTACGGATCTTTTCAGTGTTTTCCTCGGTATCTTCATCAAACTGCCTGACCATTTTGTATTGCATATTTTTAACCTGCATCGTGCTCACTTTAACCAACAATGTTTTTTTTAAAGATTCGGGGACATGAAGATTAAGCCTTATCTGTGCATCTCGTGCCGTAGACTTGGCTTTTTCTAAAGTTAAGTACTCCACATAATGATCTATCGCATCTTGAACGGTGTAGCGTAAAGGTTTAACCCCAATGGCATTATCTAATACCTGACGAGCCATCTTTTGTGCATCACTGAAGCCAATGTCACCATCGCAATTTAATGCAAAGTGTGTTTTTTGCCGATTTTCAATTTTTCTGGCAATCCATCGGCCTGAATCATCATCCAGCTTTCTGTAACCAAGATATTGTCCCTGGGATAATTTGTACCAATATGGTTCACGTCTAGGGGCAAGTTTTTTACGACCACTTACGGTATCAATTCTGTCACTCATCAATTTAACTCATGGTTTATTTTCACCAATTCCGTACGGAACATATACGGAACAATTGTTATAAAACCTGATTAAATCACTTTGGACACAAATAGACAATTACTTTTTAAATCAATATTTTAGACTGTACTTCTTTAGACTTTACTGGACACTATTTAGGGACTTTCACGGCGGTAACAGGGGTTCGAATCCCCTTGGGGACGCCATATAAGGCAAC
>CAXBDA010000049.1:0-24162 GCA_963974595.1 uncultured Oleiphilus sp.
AAGCCGCTTTAATATCAAATGACTCGCCTGGCATAGGCACCGATTGAAAAATAAACTGCTTGCTCGAAATTACTTGTTTGACCAGGTCATCACTGTCCGGTAAAAATTCCCAGCGAGATAAATCTGAGCTGTAAAATCTTATGCCGTCTTTGTCAAATAGCTGGAAAAAAATTACCTCGGCTTCTTCCGTCTTTATCATGTCTCGTTCAATTTCGCGCTTAACACCCTCCAGTCCGGAATTTTTGAACACGGTTTGGAATTCGTCGATATCATCAATCAATTCTTGCTCAAAACTGTCCTTAAGCGCTTTACTGAGTAAAAAATAAGATGCATTAAACGCCGCAGTAATCAATACGATAACGACCAAGGTGTACCAGAAGGTCAACCTGAAAGCTAGGGTGTTAGGTAACCGGGTCATTTAGCTTTCTTAAACGTGTAACCCAAGCCACGTATAGTATGGATTAACGCAGTACTAAAATTTTTATCCACTTTCTCTCTCAGCTTACTGATACGCGCCTCTACAATATTGGTCTGAGGATCGAAGTTATAATTCCAGACACGCTCCATAATCATGGTTTTTGAAACGATATTGTCAGCATTGCGCATCAGATATTCTAAAAGTGCGAACTCCTTTGGTTGAAGAACGATTTCTTTGCCTTCGCGAATAACCTTTTTTGAAAGTAAATCTAGGGATAAATCATGAAGCGTTAAACTGGTGGCTTCAACGGAATGATTAGAACGCCGTAAATGCGCTTGAATTCGCGCCAGCAGTTCGCTAAATGAAAATGGTTTTATCAGGTAATCGTCGCCACCGCTTTGCAATCCCTTTACCCGGTCATCGATAGAGCGTTTGGCGCTAAGAATAATGACCGGCATATCAATTTTACTGTTACGCATCCTTTCAATGATCGACAACCCATTCAGACCAGGCAACATAATGTCAAAAATCCCCAAATCATAGCGTTCGTTAAGCGCACGATCCAGTCCATCTATTCCATTCGCAACATGTTCAACGCAGTAGCCTGATTCTTTCAAACCTTTGGCTACAAAGTCGGCAATTACCTGATCGTCTTCAATTAGCAGTATTCTCATATAGTCAGTTTTCCGACAAAAGTAGTTTAGAATTCTATCGAAGTAATTAATGACATGCCGAAAGTGTCTTCAAAATTGTAATTGGTTTCAACTTTCCCGGTTTTGTCAAGAAAAGCCATCTGCCGGTTAAAGTTTCTTTGAACGGAAAGTGAAATATAGCTCTCATGACCTCATTCATAAGAAAACCTTGTACCGATACTTTGATACTCGTCTTCAAGGTATCCGCCCTGCATTCCGATTACCGGACTATTATCGGCAAGCCTGATGGTACTGGTTCCGCCATCATTGTAAAACATAGTCGTCGAAAACGCTTTCGAAAAATGATAGGTCAGGCTTGATTCTGGAAATTCACTGCTTATCTCAAACTCACCCGACCAGCCCTCTTTACTGTGATGATTCCATGTAACCTCTATATCCATACCAAATTCGCCACCATCCGCGTCTAGATATTCATAGTTAGTATTTAACGTAAAGTTCCAGCTGTCAGACAACTCATACTCGATATCCAGGCCTATTTCATACTCATTGGACCCGCTGGTTTGTTTTTCAAAAGATGATTCCGCTTCAACATAGTAACCCAGCTCCCACTGTTTATTGATTTCCTGCTCGTACGAAAAACCGAGTTGCACGGTATTAAAAGTGCTCCATGGCGTAGTATTTGTATCGTTAATAAATGGTAGGTTTTCTGGATTAGTCCATTGGTAGTTCCAGCGTTCGAGACCAAGTGTAAAACCCACGTTATTATTTTCGTATTCCGCTTCAAGAAGAATGCCGGACGTTTTGACTGTTGAGTCGCCAACGCTAGAGCGTGAATCACCTACACTGACATATTCTATTTCCACATTTGTTTCGGTGTCTGAAGCGCCGTGATGATCACGCCCATCGGTTGCGTCAGCAAAGACCACCGCTGGAAACACACTGCCGTTAATGAAGGTAAATAAAAACAACCATTTTTTCAAGATTGGACGCGTCATTAATTCTCTCCTGTAATGCTCAAGTTAATTGATTAGCTAGTCGGTATAGCACTTTATAAGGCTCAGCTAACCCTGAGCTCATCCAAAGATTACCAAACGGTTATTTATTGCAATTAACTCAGATCCGGTCGAGGTGGGCGTTTTTAAAAAAGCAATAACAAAGCAGGCACTTTATTCACCAAGCAATAAAAAAATTGGCGGCACCTTCAAGAAAGCCGATTATGGTGTGTTGGGTGGAAATTAAATGAATGGCTTGCAGCATTTTAAGCTATAGGATCGATTTCTTCTAAAGAGCGGCATTATAAAAGCGCGTCAGAATAAAGAGTAAGGTTTTACTTGTGAGTGACAAAATATATTTTATAAATACTAATAAAGTGATAAGCCTTGACTATACTCAGTGGAGTATTAAGGAAAGTCCCTTGATTTTGATGGCATAGTTCGGAGTTTCGTATGGCTTGGTTTCAACAGAGTATATTAAATAGGCTGATTGTGATTGTCAGTATTGCATTCATTGCAATGGTGTTATCTGCCTTTTTTTCTTATTCCCAATTTCAAAAAACGGTATATTCGTTTGAGCATTTATTGGCTGAAGAAATTAGTTTTGAATTAGAGGTTAAAGATTTAGCCACTGATTTTAAAAAACAAGTTCAGGAATGGAAAAATGTTTTGATCAGGGGAAGTGATCCAGCGCAACTTGATAAGTATTGGGCAAAATTTGAAAAACAAGAAACAACTGTTCGTAATGAGACTAAGCGTCTGATTGAGGAAGTTTCAGACTACCCAGAAGTGAGCCAATTATTATCTGAATTTTTGATTGAACATAAAAAAATGGGTTTCGCTTACAGGGCGGGTTTGAATGAGTTCAAATTACAAGGTTTTGATCATACAGCGGGTGATAAGGCTGTTTCGGGTATCGATAGAGCGCCGACGCAGCTTATTATTGAGTCTGCAAAGGTAATACATGCTATTGCAGTCAAGCATAGCGCTGCTATTGCAGCAGAGGCAGAGAGTACCGGCCGTTTTTTGCTTATTGTTTCTATTCTAGTGATCGCATTATTTTCAATATTAATCGTATTTGTTATCTCTCGTAGTATTGTGGTACCCAGTAAGCGTCTTATTTCGATCATAGACCATATTAGCTCTGGCCAGCTATCTAATGATATTGATATTTATCGCGAAGATGAATTAGGCCGTTTAGCAGAAGCATCGCGAAGATTGCAAGGCTTCTTAAAGCATGTTTCTGATCAGTTGATTTCCAGCAATATAAAATTAAACCAAGCCTCAACAAACTTGACGGATGCAACCGATGGCGTTTCAAGTCGTGTACAGCGTGCTCACCAGTCTACCGAACACGTTGCATCTGCCATGACCGAAATGAGCGCGACCGCTCAAGAAGTCGCTCGTCATGCCGCGAATGCGGCAGATTTAGCCAATGAAGCCGATTCCGCTGCGAAGCATAGTTCTGAAGCGATGAATACAGCCCAAACTTCCATTAATAAATTATCTGAACAGGTTGAACAAACGGCTTCAACCGTGAAGAAATTAGCCGATGATACCAATAATGTCGGCACGGTTTTAAATGTGATTCGGGGTATCGCTGAACAGACCAATTTACTGGCTTTGAATGCGGCAATTGAAGCTGCACGGGCAGGAGAACAAGGTCGGGGTTTTGCCGTAGTTGCCGATGAAGTCAGAACCTTGGCGCAAAAAACACAGCAATCTACCGCCGAGATAGAAGGCATTATTCATAATATCCAGGAAGGTGCTCGCGATACCGTGACGGTGATGGATGCAAGTTCCGCTATTTCATCTGAAAGCGCACATTTATTTAACCAAGCGGCCGATAAACTAAAAGTGATAACTGCAACTATTGCGCAAATCAATGATTTAAATACTCAAGTTGCCACCGCGGCTGAAGAGCAAAATAGTGTGTCGGAAGATATTACGAAAACAATCGTTGAGATGTCAGATCTGGTTGAAGCAACGGCTGAATCTGCTAAGGCAAGTATGAAAACAGCGAAAGACTTATCGGGGATGGCCGTTGAAGCGGATAAACTATCGCGATCTTTCTCTAATTAATTAGAACTGGCTTCATCTAGAAGTGATTTAGCTAATTGGCAGGGCTGCTTTCCTAAGCAGCTCAACGCACGTCATAATTGTGAATTATTGAATGCGACTGGATAAATACATTTGCAAAAGTACTGCGCTGAATAAAGCCGAAGCGAGTGCCGTACTTCAAAACAGGCAGGTGAAAGTAGATGATAAAGTTTTTTCAAATGGCGCCGTTCAGGTACATGACAACAACCTTGTAACACTCGATAATACTCCGCTGACACGTCGGCCCTTTCGCTATCTTCTCGTGCATAAACCTGTAAATACCTTGTGCTCGAATGTGGATGAAAATTACCCTTCAGTTTTTAATTATGTAGATGTGGATAGGAAAACCGAATTGCATGTTGTCGGGCGTTTAGATGCGGATACGACGGGTTTAGTGCTCATAACCGATGATGGTAGTTGGACGTATAAAATAATCACACCCAATGCCCGTTGTGAAAAAGTCTATCGAGTGACGCTGCGGGATAAGATTACCGACGAGGCTGTTTTCAAACTTGAACATGGGCTTATCTTGCAAGGTATCGATGAACCCACATTACCCGCGAAAATAACGATACTAAGTACGCATGAAGTGCTTTTGACCCTTACTCAAGGTAAATTCCACCAAGTTAAGCGCATGTTTAGAGCGGTAGGGAATCGTGTTAGAGGTTTACATCGAGAGAAAATTGGCCAAGTCTCTCTTGATGTTGAACTTGGTCAATGGCGTTATCTCACGCACGATGAGATTAATTCGTTTCATTAGGTGTATTAATGCCGATTGAATAGGGCAATGACTCTACGGTGACTTATAAAGAATGTTACTTACGGGGTTTGTGGAAGAACGCCCAAAAATGTCGAATCTGAGATTCATGATTACCTAGCAGTCTGTAAGTATAAATAGACTAATCAGCGATCAGGGGCGTTTCTTGTCCCGTACATTTCCAGCTGAAAGCCCCAATGGTGAAAAGACATCTTCGCAATTGATCATCACTTCAACCTACGATAAAGGACAATCAATATTAGGGGTGTGACAATCATTCGAACGAAAGCTACCTCTAAGGAATTTTAACAAGCCCTGTATTAACTCAAGGCCAAATATCTATAGAAGGTTGCACGAGATATTGAAAGTGACTCACAGATGGATTCAACCGGCAGTGAGTTGGGATAGCGCACTAAAAATATTAAACATCAGTTCACCCAATGCAGTGGTGGTATCTATTGCGCCGTCCTGAATAGACTTAAAGCCAATTTTTTTTTCAATCAAGGATTCAATGAGATTTATAAGATGAGGTGTTGATCTACCAAGCGGATCCAATGCCACTCCAAATATACGGCCATTTTGCCGTGGGCTATTAGGCATTGGCGAGCAACTTTATTTCGCACAGAGCATGTATAAGGTTCGCAGCCAAGTTCTTAGTGTAATTCGATAGACATACATACAAACGAACGTTAGTATGTAGCTATGGAAAATAGCCCCTTAAAATCTGATCTCTATGAGCACGTTGCTCGCATCGGCAAAGCCTTGTCCAGCCCCAAACGCTTGGAGTTGGTCGAATTACTTGCCCAAGGCGAGAAGAGCGTTGAAACCCTGGCCGCCCAGACCGGAATTGACGTGCGTTTGGCCAGTGCCCACCTAAAAACGCTACGGGAATCCCGCTTAGTTGAAACTAGGCGAGACGGAAAATACGTCCACTATCGTTTGAGCGGTCCCGATGTAGCTCACCTTTGGGTTACGCTTCGGGAAGCCGCTGAAGAACACTTGGTCGAGTTACGACTGGTGCTTACTCAGATGATCAACGAGCCTGACAGCTTATCTTCCGAAAGCCGCGAGAGTTTATTGCACAAAGCTGAGCTAGGTGAGGTCTTCGTCATTGACGTTCGCCCGCCGAGTGAGTACGCCGCTGGACATTTACCCTTTGCCCGTTCCATGCCCTTGGATGAGCTAAAGAAACGACTGGCCGAATTGCCGCTGGATCGCACCATCGTTGCCTACTGTCGTGGGCCGTTTTGTCTGATGTCCGAAGAAGCCGTCACTTTACTCCGTGCCCATGGTTTTACCGCTCAGAAAATAAACGATGGGGTGAGCGAGTGGTCAGCAAGAGGGTTGCTTATCGAGACCTAAGGGCAATGAATAAATCAAACAGTGCAGCAAACACTGAATTCACATTAAGGAGATAACGATGATCGATAAGCTCTCTCAAAGTCTGGCAACCCGAGCGATTCACGGTAGTTCTAATAAGGATATTCATGGTAGCCCCCATACTCCGATCTACAACATCACCACCCATCACAGACTGATGCCGGAGGAACGCATTCGACGCGGAATTTCCGATGCGATGTTGCGCCCGTCGGTTGGCTTAGAAGATGCTGCTGACTTGCAGCAGGTCTTGGCATGAGCATAGGTTTGATGACGATAGGGGCGCACCATGAAAGGTCGTGAAAGTGGCATGCCTGACGAAGATTTTTGGGATGGTTTCTTCGATGCTGAGGGTGCAATTGAAAAACTGCTTGGAAAAAACGTTCAAGGAAATGTTGTTGAATTTGGCAGTGGCTATGGAACATTCACCTTGCCAGCAGCTCGACGTACCACTGGACTTGTCACCGCGCTGGACATCGAACCCGACTTGATTGCATACCTTCAGAGTCAGGCGATTCAGTATCATTTGGATAATATTCGGGCGCAGCGACGAGATTTTGTGGTGGATGGAACAGGCCTTAATGCCGCAAGCCAGGCTCATGCCATGATTTTCAATTTGTTGCACTTGGAGTACCCCTTAGCTCTGCTGCAAGAGGCGCATCGGGTTCTCGATAATGGTGGTGTGCTATCAGTCATTCACTGGCGAAGTGATATACCAACGCCTCGAGGTCCTTCGCTGGAAATCCGGCCGACACCGGACCAATGTCGAGCATGGATGGCAGAAGCAGGGTTCAGTCGTATCACCAACGTTGATCTCGCGACATCTTGTCCTTTTCACTACGGACTTATTGCCACTCGTTAACCTAAAGATATTCGAAGGAAATATGACCACACAAAATAAACATTGGAATGCGATATTCTCTACCAAGGCCGACCCTGAACTTGGTTGGTATGAAAAAGATGTGTCACAGACGCTGAAGTTTCTCGATCAGATTCCGCAGAATAATCTCTTAACGATATTCCTCCCCGGTGCAGGAACATCTGTACTTGTAGACAAGCTTCTGGCCAGAGGGCATAAACTCATTTTGAACGATATAAGCGACGAAGCCCTAAATAAGCTCAGAAATAGAATAGGGACGAATAGCAGATTGACATGGCTTCACCATGATATTTCTAAATCCCTGCCAGATGACATGCCTCAAGTGGACGTCTGGGTCGATCGTGCTGTTCTTCATTTCTTGCTCGAAGAAGCGGATATTCGGGGGTACTTTGACAACTTACAGTCTGCAACACGTCACGGTGGATACGTATTGCTGGCAGAGTTTTCTACTACAGGTGCTCCAAAATGCGCAGGGCTTGAACTTCATCGCTACTCCATCGAAGAAATGACAAGGCGTATGGGGGCAGAGTTTGAACTCGTTAAGCATGAGGATTATACATACATCAACCCATTCGGCGACCCGCGGCCCTACATTTACGCCCTATACAAAAAAACATAATAGGTACCCGCTGTGTCAGGATAGATAATTGGACTCCCCATCCTCATGGCGATACTCTGCTTGAGCCGCTTTGTAGATAACGAATGGAGATAATTATGAAAAATACTATTGTTGGTGTAGACCTAGCAAAAGACCGCAACAGGTAACCAGATAACATCACTGTTATTAGAATTTAATATCAAAGTGTCGAGTCGAAATTGTGGTTTAAAAGGCGCAGTGGAATCAACATTAGAAGATGCTGAAAATGGACTGTCCTTTGAGTTCAGGTCTGCGTTAGATGCAGCTTGGCAACAATACCTTTCAATCACAAAGTCTGTCAATATTTATGATGACAGCCTTGAAAAGGCTATTGAGGTGCATTCTGAATGTAAAAAATTACTCAAACTTGAAGGTGTGGGTACGCTAAATGCGATTAACTTATACATCGCATTAGGTTGCGCTGAGCTGGGTGTATTTGAAAAAGGAAAAGATGCATCAGTCTGCATTGGTTTAACTCCGATTCAATATTCATCTGGTGGAAAAACTAAGCTTGGCTCAATAGGGAAATATGTTAAGAACCGTGTTCTGCGAAGCCATCTAATCACAGGTGCAATGTCCGCGGTAAACCATGCGTAAATATCGAAGAGCCTGGGTTCGCTACTCAATTAGAGCTCGTACATAAGTTCGCATTTATTTCTTTTATTGGTTTATTGTTGTTGACACCGGGGAGTCCACATAAGTTGACGGAAGTACAATCGTAGGTGCTTTGATGGTTGGTGCTCTGTCATATGGCGCAAACATTATGCTCTATATTCGATCTGCACAGGAAACGGAGGGGATGCGAGCGCAAGCCATTTTCCCAGTACATCTCTTTTCAGTGTCGTATTATCCGTGTTGTGTTTAGGTGAATCAATCTCAGGAGTTCATCTAATCGCTGCCGTAATTTTTTGCTGTTGCCATTACTCTGCGAGGCTTGATAGCCCGACTTAGCGCCTAAAAATTAAGTGTTGAGGCTAAAATCAAGCCTGAAGACATGAGCTTCGTACCAAAGTAATGGCAGAATTCTCATATAAACATTACACTGCTCACCATTAGAAACTGTTCAGCGTACAGTGGCTGTCATTCCAGTAGGATCATAATGAAAAAAACCTTTAAGTTAGATCACCCTAAAATCAAAGTTCCTCGTGTTGTCGATTCAATAAAACACGACATCAAAAAATTTCTTAAAAAAGAACGCAAAAAACCGCTTCCTTCCGGTGCTATCTACTGGGGCTTTGATTGTAAATTTGGGCAATCTGAAGAGGCGGCTGTTGAGGTGCACCTATCATCGCTAACGAAAAATATCGATGAACTTGTTGAAAAAGACATTATGACCATTTATGTCGAAATTAATGCAAAAGCCATCGGGTCAAGTGATGCCGGGCCTGTTCAGGAAGACTAGTTATTAATAATAACGGTATCTTGCCTCGAATGCTGAAAACAACAACTTACTATTAAACAAGAGATATGCTTTTTATGGCAAATAAAGAATTTATTCATCAGCGAATTTGTGTTTATGTTGGTAAAGATTTTGATCCAACGGTTGATAAGCAAGTGGCAGAGGTTTTACGTTCTAAATTTAATATCCACTTGCCACAAAGAGCATCGATGAATGAATCTCTAGCATCAGGGATAAGTGATCATGAAATTATTGGGCTCATACTGCAATATCGCACAATGGATTAGTCATGATCAGGTATTGAAATAAAGAACCTGTTTATTTACTTGCTAGCCAATTACGCCAGCCACCAAAGTTAGTAATATCCTCAGCCCCTTCTAAACCAGACGCTTCACAGATAAAACCGGGTAGCCATCTGCCATCAGCCGTCTGCACTTTTCCGATACCAAGAGGAGCAGGAATAGCAGCGACAAAGGAGCCGAACTCCGTCATTGGCAATTGCCAAATTTCGATTTCAATATGCTGCCCAGCGTTTTTATCGACAACCATGCCAGGCCTTAATGGCGGGCCGCCCGCTAAGGCATACAGTTTGTAACCCTTGGCACTTTGGGTCTTTTCAACAAAGCGGCCGCCGCGTTCGGTCAGTTGCCAGTTGAGCGGAAGGCCAGCTAAATGCGCCCCGCAGACAATAAGCTGAACCGTTTCTTGAGGTACTAGGCTTGTCGTTTGGCTGTTTTTTTGATTGTGTTTGAATAACGAAAGCGCACCAGGATCAATAGCAAGATGATCCTGTAATTTTGTACTGAGAGATAATAAATACTTATCGTTCATGGCGGCACTAAACAGCGTGATACCGAAACCAACCTGAGTATCTAGAAACCCTGTTGGTGTGGCAACGGCAGCTAAGTCCAGCAGGTTCATAAAGTTGGTATAGTAACCAAGTTTTGAGTTTAGCTCTATGGGGTTGGTGTTTACCTCATCAATTGAGAAGCATGTCCCTGCCGTTGGTGTGACAAATACATCAGCTTGTTTAATCAGTGTTTCGGAAGTTTGTTTAAATGTCTTGAGCGTATATTGAGCAGCAAAAGTCTCTAATGCCGTTAAGTGTTTAGCAGGTTCAACTATCTGCCGAATAACCGGATGAACCTTATCCGCCTGACTTTCAAGTAAGTTTTGAATAATTAAATAGCGTTCGGCCACCCAAGGTCCCTGATAAAGCAACTTCGCTGCATCAAACAGACTTGAAAAATCCACAGTGATTTTCTGGCCGCCTATTTTTTCTAGTGCTGCACAGGCTTTTTGAAACTCATTTTGAGCGCAGGCGTCGCCAAAAAATTCAAGCTGATCATGTTCAGGCACAGCAAAGCTGAAGTCTGTAATTGATGAATTAAAATAGCGTGGGCCATTTGAGTAAGTATTTTTTCTAGACCAAGGGTCTGCTTGATCAAATTGCGCAGCAATATTCAAGACGCAATTTGCATCTTCACTATTCAGTGCAAAAATGGATACGCAGTCCAAGCTCGCACAAGCAGGCACGACACCTTTGGTGCTGATAAGGCCTTTGCTGGGCTTTAGCCCCACTAAGTTATTTAAGGCCGCGGGCACTCTGCCAGAGCCTGCAGTATCGGTGCCTAATGAAAACGCCACATAACCCAGCGCCAGTGCTACGGCACTGCCAGAGCTTGAGCCGCCCGATATCATGTCTGGGTTTAAGCTATTTTTACAGGCGCCCCAAGGTTCGGGGGAACGCACGCCCACTAAGCCTGTGGCAAACTGATCCATATTGGTTTTGCCTAAGGGAATCGCGCCTGCATCAATTAATAATTGCACGACTGTCGCAGACTCTGTTGGCTCATAAGAAAAGCCAGGACAAGCCGCGGTGGTGGGCAAACCAGCTAAATCAATATTATCTTTAACGGCAAACGGAATGCCGTAAAGCGGCAGCGTCTTGGGTGTTTCACCTTCAAGCTTCATTAAATAAGCGGTTAATTGTTTATCGTCAATTAAACTAATCCAGCACTTGTGCTGATCGCTACGTGCTGCTGCTAATAACGCCGGCAGCAGTTTGATTGGATCTTGAGTGCCATCTCTATAGTCATCCAGAAGGCTTAATAAACTTTGCTGAATCATGACCGTATCTCCTGAATGATAATCAAATCTTGCCCAGCATGGACTTGCTGGCCTGCTTGTTTACGAATTTGATAGACCACGCCATTACAAGGCGCATAAACATCGATTTCCATTTTCATGGATTCTAAGGTCATGACCACATCACCTTCTTGAACCGACGAACCTTCGAGCACATGGGTTTTCCAAATGTTACCGGCAACACTACTTTCCACCGCCGTCATATCACTGGGTAATTCAAGCTTTTCTTCTTCGTCATGGGGGTCGGCTGTATCGCTTGAGAAGTTAATCTGCCCCGAGGCTTTCCAACGTGCTAATTCCTCATCAAAAGCGGCTTCGCGTTTATCGGTGAACTGCTGAATATCTGATTCATTCTCAGATAAATACTGTTCGTAATCACTGAGCTTGAAGCTGCCGTCTTCAACACGAATAGGGTAGCGGCCCTGAGGAAAGTCTTGGCGAATTTGGCTGAGTTCATCGGCGCTGACTTCGTAAAACTTGATCTGGTCAAAGAAGCGTAATAGCCAAGGTTGCTCGAAAGCTTCGGTTTGATGGAAGCGGTTCCACATTTGTAAGGTTCGGCCAACAAACTGATAGCCCCCAGGGCCTTCCATGCCATAAATACATAGATAAGAGCCACCGATGCCCACCGAGTTTTCGGCGGTCCAAGTTCGGGCAGGATTATATTTGGTGGTGACTAAACGGTGGCGTGGGTCTAAAGGCGTTGCTACGGGGGCGCCCAAATAGACATCGCCTAAGCCCATGACTACATAGCTGGCTTCAAAGAAAATACGTTTTACATCGTCAATGCTGTCGAGGCCATTTATGCGACGAATAAACTCGATATTGCTGGGGCACCAAGGCGCGTCTTTGCGAACCGATTGTATATACTTATCGACCGCTAACTGGCAGGCAGGGTCATTCCAGCTAATAGGTAAATGCACGGTACGAGAAGGCAGGCAAAGTTCATCGATATTCTCTAATTCATTCTCGGCATTTTCTAGATGTGCCATCAGTTCTGATAGTGGTAGAGCTAGGGCATCATAATGAACCTGCAAAGAACGAATCCCGGGAGTGAGTTCCAGGATACCTTCCAAGCTATTTTCCTCTAGCCATAGCATGAGCGCATGAACTCGAAACCGTAGACGAATATCGAGCTTCAATGGGCCGTATTCTATTAACAAGTAACGATCACCAGAAGGTCGATAAACCACTTGCTCGCTTATTTCTGTCGCCGCCAGTGTTTTGATGATGGGGGATTGCTCAAGCATCTCATCAATCGTTTGAACAGAATAATCCATTGCTTCTGTGTTTAGTGATGTTAAACATGCTTCTTGGTGTTTAGCGATGGCACTCGCTGTTTCAATCGATACCGGTATAAAACGTAATTTATCACCGGCTTTAAGTTGGCCAAGCTTCCATAAGTCGGCATGAATAACGGTGGCAGGGCAGACAAAGCCACCTAAAGAGGGGCCATCTGGTCCGAGTATCACTGGCATATCACCGGTAAAGTCTATCGTGCCAATGGCGTAGGCATTATCGTGAATATTGGAGGGGTGCATCCCCGCCTCACCACCCGATTCACGCGCCCATTCCGGTTTGGGGCCGATCAACCGAACACCTGTTCGACTCGAGTTGTAATGCACTTCCCAGTGGGCATCGAAGAAACGTCGAATATCCGCGTCGGTGAAAAAATCAGGTGCGCCATGAGGCCCATAAACAACCCGTAAAGTCAGTGAGTCATTGTTAAACGGTGCTGCAAATTTATAAGCTAATGATGGAAAACGTCCTTTAACTTGATGGCTCGCTTCAGAGTCTAAATGTAGGACATCACCCGCGCGTAAAGCCCGGCCGCCATGGCCGCCAAATTGACCTAGGGTAAAGGTGGCTCGCGACCCCAGGTATGGCGCACATTGAAGTCCTCCCGCGATGCTTACATAACTTCGAGCACCTTCGGTGATTTTTCCAAGTATCAACGTTTGGCCAGCGCTTATGGCAATGACTTGATTCATTTCCAAGGGTTGTTTATCTAATGCCGCGATAATTTTTGCACCGCTTATAACGATCTGAGTGGCGCTGTTAAAACGTAAACTAGGCCCATTGAGCGTAATTTCTAAACCCGCTGCGTCATTAGGATTGCCTAATAAACGGTTGCCTAAACGGAACGATCGCATATCAAAGGGGCCAGAGGGGGGGACGCCGACATTCCAATAGCCAATTCGGCCTGGATAATCCTGAACCGTTGTCAAGGTTCCACCAGAGATCACATCAATCGTGAAGGGTGATAGGCTGAAGTCATTGAGAAAACGGGTAAACATAGCGCCTTTCTGGAAAACATCTGTCGCTAGAATCGCCCGTAAATAAAATAAATTAGTCTCGATGCCTTCAATGTGTGTCTCTGCCAATGCGTCATCCAAGGCCTTAAGCGCGGCTTCACGTGTGGCTTTGTGGACGATGATTTTTGCAAGCATCGGGTCGAAGAAAGGGCTAACGTCGATGCCTGCTTCTATCCAATGATCGATACGAAGCTGGCTATTATTTGCTTCTGGGAAATTCACATGGGTAATCAGGCCCGCACTGGGTTGGAATTGCTTATTAGGGTCTTCGGCATAAACGCGCGCTTGCAGTGCCCAGCCTTTCGGTGCGCCTACCTTCAGTTCAGATAAATCAGCAAGGCTGCCCTCTGCGAGTTTAAGCATCCATTCAACCAAGTCAACACCATAGACTTGTTCGGTAACGCCATGCTCTACCTGTAAGCGAGTGTTTACTTCCAGAAACCAAAAGTCGTGTGTTTGTGCGTCATAAATGAATTCAACTGTTCCCGCATTACGATAATTAACCGCTTCGACTAAACGTACTGCGGTTTCATGTAAGCGGCTTCTGACATTATCGGGGACGCCTGGAGCGGGCGTTTCTTCCAATACTTTTTGGTGGCGACGTTGTGCTGAGCAGTCGCGTTCGCCCAGCGCAATGGCCTTGCCTTTACCATCACCAAATACTTGAACTTCAATATGCCGAGCTTGGGCAATATATTTTTCAACAAACACACCATCGTTAGAAAAGTTATTTGCACTTAAGCGCTTCACGCTATTAAAGGCTTGATTCAGTTCGTGCTCGCTTTGGCACACCTGCATACCGATGCCACCACCACCGGCGGTGCTTTTTAGCATAATTGGATAGCCGATGTCGTTAGCGGCGATTAAGGCATCGTCTAAACTGGCCAACAAACCACTGCCTTGAAGCAAGGGAATATCGTTTGCTTCTGCGAGTGCGCGGGCTGCATGTTTTAAACCAAAATCGCGCATCTGATCGGGCGTCGGGCCGATAAAGATAATACCTTTTTGTTGGCAGCGTTCGACAAATTCTGGATTTTCGCTTAGGAAACCATAGCCAGGATGAATAGCGTCAATGTGAGCCGTGTCGATAATCTCAAAAAGCTTATCTTGATTCAGGTAAGTCTCGCTCGCACGGCCCACGCCTAATGAATAGGCTTCATCGGCTGATAGGCGATGTAATGAATTTCGGTCAGCGTCGGCATAAACAGCCACAGACGTCATGCCCAATTTTTTTAATGTGCGACAAATGCGTACGGCAATGGCTCCGCGATTTGCTATCAGGACGCGTTTAATCATTTTATCTTCCTGTCTCGGGTCGTCCCGATTTGAGTCAGTACAGTGGGCCGTCCCACTGTTGGTTCAAGCTAAAAAATAAGCGTGTCAGTTACCCATGGCCTAAGTGTTCCAAATGAGCATGTCGATCTGAGTTGGGTTGTAGGCATTGCATGGGTTATTTAGTTGTGGGCAATTAGAAATTAACACCAGTACATCCATCTGTGCTGTCATTTCGACATATTTTCCTGGCGCTGAAATACCATCTTCAAAGGTGAGCTTGCCATCTTCAGTAACGGGTACATTCATAAAAAAATTGATGTTGTGGCTAATATCTCGTTTGCTTAAACCTAAGTGATCGTTTTCAGCAATGGCGAGCATCCAGCTATCACGGCACGCATGCATGCAGCGTTTTTCTAAGCTATAACGCACGGTATTGGACTCTGTCGCGCAGGCGCCGCCAACAGTATCGTGTCTGCCGCAGGTGTCAGCCACAATTTCGAGCATGGTATTTTGTTTATTCGACATCAGCTTGGAGCCAGTAGTGAGGTAAACATTACCCTGCATTTGAATGGTGTCGGTGGCGCTATAGCGCTCTTCAATATTATGGGCGTTATAGAACAGGGTATCGGCGGCTTGATTACCTTCGCTATCCACAATACGTATGGTTTGGCCAGCTTTGACTTCTTGTAAATAGTAGTCGCCGGCCATCACGGTTTGAGTGTCTATGGCATCGGCCGCATTCAAGAGGCTTTCTTTGATCATGATATTCTCCTTATTTCGATGCCGAATGAATTGCATTTGGGAAGGGGTAATGGCTATTGGTTGTTGGTTCACCCAAGTAATACAGGCGATTATTTTCGAAGCCTCGGGCATTTTCTGGGCACTGGTTTAAACATTCATCCTGAGCCGAAATTCTGGGGGCTTCAGACAATTCAATAGCGATAGCCTTGCCCGGGTAAACGCTGGCCTGACTTAAAGGGTGCGGACAGCTGTGCATGAGCACTAAGGTGTCCATTTCAAAACGTAGGGTGACTGATTGACCGGCTTTGTTAGCGGTTTCGTCGAGACTGAGCTGACCTTGAGTATCACTCTTTACCTTGCTAAACCAGTTCACATTGGCGGCCATATCACGAGGACCTAAGCCATATTTTGTGAGTTCGGTGAGGAAACTGTCATAGCCATTTTGATGCCAAGCATTACGATCTGTTTGGTAGTTGCGAGCTGACCATTTTTGGCTGACAAATTTGGCGGTGCTGTTGCCGCATAGGGTATCGTGCCAGCCTGCACTGTCTTCTGTGATTGAACAGAAGATGCGTCCCATATCAGAATATAAGCAATGGCCTTGGCTTAGCTTAAAGGTGTGCTGACACTTAAGGGTGTCGGGAGCGTTATAACGTTCTAATAATGACTCTGGGTTATAAAAGAGCATGCCTAGGTTCGCGCCGCCTTCAATATCGGTGATCGTCATTTGCAGACCACGCCTAACTTTTAGAGACCAATGGCTCGCGGGTGGCAGAGTGTAGTTATAGAGTGCAGTTTTTTTATCGTGCATGGTCTGTTCTCAATGGGTAGTGGTTGGCGCATCTGTAACAGATGTTTGTATAGCTTGGAGGACGTCTGTTTCACATTGGCCTGTTGGAATGTCATAGGTTATTTTTGCGCCATAGGCGCCCGGTGCTTGCAGGTCATGACGGACTTTGTCAAACACCCACAGGCGGGTGCCTAGGTAAAAACCTTCCTTTAAATCGTGGGTAATCATAAAAATAGTCAGCTTGTGTTTGCGCCATAGCGATAATACTAAGGCATGCATGTCGGCGCGGATGCCAGGGTCTAGTGCGCCAAAGGGTTCATCTAAAAGCAGCACTTTTGGCTTGTTAATAAGTGATTGCGCTAAGGCTAGGCGTTGCTGCATGCCTCCAGATAATTCATGGGGGTATTTATTTTCAGAGGCAGTTAAACCAACAGCATCAAGTAACTCTCGGGCTTCTTTTTTGGCTTGTTTACGCGCCTTGCCAAATAAACGAGAAAGCCAAGGGCTTGCTTGAAATTCACGGGCTATCACAACATTTTCTAAGACGCTTAAGTGGGGGAAAACCGAATAACGCTGAAAGACAATGCCTCTTGAGTCGTCAGGCTCTTGGGTGATTTCTGAACCTGCCAGCATAATCTGCCCGCGAGAGTGTGTTTCTGTGCCTAACAGCATATTGAGAAAGGTAGTTTTGCCGCAGCCAGAGGCACCCACAATCGTAATAAACTCGCCTTCTTCGACAGTGGCGTTGAGCTGTTCGAGCACCACTTGCCCAGGGTATTCTTTCCATACTTTATTGAACTCAATATAACTCATGAGCTGGCCCCCACTTTGGGTTGAGCGCTATGAAACCAAGGCCATAGCCATAGTGATAGGTAACGCAGCAGCCAATCAAGACAGAATGCTAAGAAGGTAATCCACAACACATAAGGCAGGATGACGTCCATGGCCATATAGCGGCGTACTAAAAATATTCGATACCCTAAACCATCTGTCGAGGCGACTGCTTCCGCAGCGATCAAGAATAACCAAGCCGACCCCAACGCTAAGCGGACAGAGATAAGCAGCCGAGGCATAATTTGAGGCAACATAACCCGCAAAATAATCTGCCAGCTATTTGCGCCTAAGGTTTGCGCTTTGATTATTTGTTCAGCGGGTATTTCCAGTACGCGCTGTTGCATGTCTCTGATCAATAAGGGGG
The DNA here is from genome assembly GCA_963974595.1 of uncultured Oleiphilus sp. GTDB lineage: Bacteria > Pseudomonadota > Gammaproteobacteria > Pseudomonadales > Oleiphilaceae > PZPK01. The sequence goes on from CAXBDA010000049.1 coordinate 17,681, forward strand.
CAATACCGATCACAATTAACGCCACCTTAGCAAGTTCTCCTAAGCCAAAGACAATGAACAATATCGGTAAAATAGCCATAGGTGGAATGAGTGAAATAGCAGTGACAAAAGGTGATAGGGGGGCGCGAGCAAAAGGGATGGCGCCATTAAATAAGCCCATGCTTAATCCGATTAAGGCGCTAATAAGTACACCGATGAGTAAGCGTTGCAGACTGGCGAGGGTATCTGTCCAGAGTAAATAGTCCCCTGAGCGTTTGCTGGGCTCAAAGGCCATTCTCTCCATACTATCGACAAAACTAGAAAAGGCAGGTAGAAGCTTATCGTTGGGGTTTTCAGCTAGACGAGCATCCGAGGCAGCAAGGTAAAGGCCAATCACAATAAGAAAGGGCAGCATCGCTAAGAAGATCTTGGCATAGCGTGATGGGTGCTGATTAATCAACTTTTTCATTGGGAGGCCTTCGGTGTCATTTGAATTTATATGGAATACCTTGAATAAAGGCCTTTGATAGACCTTTATTCAACGCGGTACTTAGAGTTTTCCGTCAGCCGCCATTTCCATGTAGCTTGGATCAAAACGGAGTTTGGTATTGGCGGCACTGCCGAATGTGCCGGCAGGCGTTTCGATGCCGATGAAGCCAGCATCCGCAGCGCCGTCACCAAGTAAACCATGATCGAATGAAAACTTAGCAACATAGCCCATGGTTTTCTTGAGTTCGGCACTCTTAGTAAACGCGACCGCTTCTTGCGGGGTGTAGAACATTTTTGTCGAGGCAAGTTGTGCTTCATAACCGGCCAAATCTGTGCCCGAGGCTTTACCCATAAAGGTCCGGGCGGCTTTACCTGCATCCGTTTGGGCATTCATCTTCGCCATGATTTCGTACCAGGCTCCGACCAGTGCTTTGCCGAACTTTGGATTGGTTTTCAGGGTATCGGTATTCACGACCATTAAGTCAATGATTTCACCCGGAATCTGCGATGAATCAAATACTTTGGTGGTTTTAGGCATCGTCATGATTTCTGACAAAAGTGGGTTCCAAGTCGCTACGGCTGTCACATCGTCGGTGTAAAATGCAGAGACTAAATCGGCATCCGAGGTGTTCACGACTTTAAGATCTTTCTCTGATAGTCCGACTGACTCAAGTCCGCGAGCGAGTAAGTAGTGAGAGACTGACAGTTCAACCAAGTTGACCGTTTGGCCCTTGATATCGTTGAGCGCGTTTTTTTCTTTTAATACAATACCGTCGTTACCGTTCGAGAAATCCCCAACGATTAAGGCGGTAGAATCAATGCCGCCAGCCGCTGGAATCGTTAGTGCATCCATGTTGGTCATGGTACAGCCATCATACGCGCCGGCTGAATATTGGTTGATAGACTCGACATAGTCATTGATTTGGACAACATCAATTTCGATGTCATATTTATCAGCCCATTTTTTGACAATACCTTGTTGCGAACCAAAGTCCCAGGGCATCCAGCCAACGTAAATTGACCAGCAGACACTAAATTTATCTTTTGCTTGGGCGTGAACAGGAAGTAAGACTGCTAAGCTAGTAATGACTAAGCTTGCGAAAACTTTTAGTGCAGTTGAATTCATAAGATTTCTCCAGGTATCGGTTAACGGGCTAGGAATCAAAGGCATGGTTAGCCAACTGAATCTCCCGGGCTTTTATCCCGCCGTGTAACCTCCTGGAGAAGGTCGATAGCTCTCGGACCAGTCACAAACATGGTATGTTTGTCGGAACCCTAGCCATCTATTGGTGAAGCAAATTGTTTAAAACTCAATGACAAACCAATGCATTGATATCCTCGCACTCGCTTAAACTAAAGCAGGGAACATGCCAACCGCCTATTTAGTGGCTTGCAGGCTAAAAGCTTAGTTATTTTATGCGCCAATATTGCGCGCCTTAGTTGTTGATGTGCCTTCTTGGTGCTTTCTTTGTGTTATTGTGTGGCGCGATTCTGTCAATGCCAATACTCGCTTATTTTTTGATGCTGACCTTTCCGATCAAAATATCTTTAAACATCACCCAGTCTCCCCACAGGCTATAAAAAGGATATTGAAAGGTGGCGGGTCTATTTTTTTCGAAGATGAAATGCCCTGCCCAGGCAAAGCCGTAGCCAATTAAAGGTAGTAGCCAGAGTAATTGCCATTGTTTGCTTGCGATACTTAAGATAATTGTTGCCAATACAAGGCAGGAGCCAACAAAATGAAGCCGACGACAGATTACGTTTTGGTGCTCAGATAAATAAAAGGGATAAAAAGACTCAAAATCGGGAAACTGTTCGGGTGATTTGTTTGTCATGTTAGAACTCCTCGCTATTTTTTATTATGTGTCGCTGGCAAGTATTTCCAATATAAGAGCAAGGCCGATGAGTGTGTTCATCAGCCTTGTTTTAACTTACAGCTTGTAGACTAAAGTAATGGCTGTTTCACGATCGCTATTGGATACGCCCTCGGCAACATCAGTATTATGTTTGATGTTGTAAGCAACTTTCATTGAAAGGTTACCAGAAACCTGGTTGGTCATTGCGATAACAAAGCGCGTTTCGGTGTTGCTGTCACCTGTTTCAATTTTCAGATTTTGATCTAAAGTTGATGTTTTGCTGATTTTCCAGGAAACCCCTTCCGTTAGACGAAGAATCGAATCTTCTTCTGTGTTGCCATTGTTGTCTTTCACAATACGATAACCAGGGCCGGTTTCTAGATTGAGTTTCATTGTATCCGTTTTAATCACCTTATAACCATAACCAGCAGCAACCGAGGCGGTGTAGTTTAAGCCGTTAAAATTGTCGTTTTCCCAGTTGGTAACGCCAAAAGCATAGCTTTTTTCACCTAAGTCATAATCTGACTGGGCTTCTATGCGATATTTTTCAGCGGATCTAAGATTGTTTGATACGCTTTTCAGTGCTTCTAAAGCAAGTAGGTGAGTCCATTTGTTGTACGAGGTTTCACCATTAAATTTAGTGTGCAATGTTTCTGTATCAGAGTTGCCAGACGTTTTAATGTACCCTAATTCTGCTGAAGCATTCCAGGTCATTTCTTTACTTGTTTCTTCTGCCTGTGCAACTAAGCCTGTTGACAGGCAAAAAATAGAAACAGGTAAAATAAGATGCTTTTTATTCATGTGTAAATCGTCCTTAAATGATCATTGTGGTAAAGATGTTGATGTTTTCGGTGCGAAATAATACACGGTTTGAGCATATAAGCCTAATTGTATGGATTTCACTTTATTTGGTTTGGTTTGGTTTGGTTTGGTTTGATTAAGAAGGAGGATGACGCGGTATATGTTTGTCAGGATCGACTGTTTTTCGGGAGAAAAATCATGAGGGCTAAGGTTATTTGTGGTAATTCAGATGCAAAAAAGCCACCTGGAAATAAGTGGCTTTAAACTATACTGTCAGATGCTTGGTTTAACGCATCATGGTCTATTGGTTGGTGTGTGTTGTATTTTATTTAAGGTGGCGTTGCTAGTATTGGTGTTATTAGCGCGCTTTGCCAATCCTTTGTTTATCAATAGTGACATAACAACAACGCCAGCTAATACAAGCACTAAACTGGTAATAAATGGAAATCCAAACATGGTCACCTTCCTATGCTTCATTGAGGTCGTTAATTGTAGGTAAGTGTAGTAACTACACTTACCTTGTTAAGGCTAAGTTCAAGCCTGCTTACTTATCTTGGTGAAACGCTAAATGCTAATGAGAGTTAAATAAAATCAGCCGCTTCTAATTCCAAGTTTACGTTACCAATCCCTAGCTCATGATCAATCCATTTAGCAATATTTGTGAATATGCACATGGTGATGCCCTCTGAGATTAAACATGCTGAATAAGTCATCTTTCAGCTATTTAAAGGTTCCTTTTTGGAACCCTTGATGCGATTATAAGGTTCTAAAATAGAACCTGTCAAATATATTTTGAACCCTTTAATGAAAAATAATTCTTTGATGTTTGTCACATAAATGAATTTTTAAGTATTCTTGGTTTTTGTGACAAAATGATGAAGGCCTAAAACTTTAATAGGAATCTCTATGAGAGGTATGCGCTCAGACTTTGAACCAAGCGGGAAAATAGATTGGTCTGTGATTAAACAGATTTGGCCCTATTTATTAGAATATAAGGCGCGCATTGTGCTTGCCTTGTTATGTTTGGTGGCAGCAAAATTTGCCAGTATCGGCATGCCTTTTATTCTCAAAGAGGTGGTCGATGACCTTGATCATAAATTATCTGATGCAGACTCTATCTTAATCGCGGTGCCACTTGCCTTATTATTTGCATATGGCTTAGCGCGTTTCGCGAATGTCTTATTAGGTGAAATTCGAGATACCTTATTTGGCCGAGTAACAGAGCGAGCCATGCGTCGTGTTGGTTTGCGTGTTTTCGAGCATTTGCATGCTCTCGACCTAGCGTTTCATCTAAATCGTCGAACCGGTGGTCTATCGCGTGATATTGAGCGCGGCACCAGTGGTATTAGCTTTCTTATGCGTTTTTTAGTGTTCAATATTGTGCCTGCGTTTCTGGAATTATTTTTGGTGATGGGTATTTTATGGCAACAGTATCGCGTTGAATTTGCATTAATCGTATTGGTCTCTGTCGTTGCCTATGTCTGGTTTTCCAAGATGACAACCGATTGGCGTACGCAGTTTATCCGTGAAGCGAATGCAGCCGATAACAAAAGTAACTCCAGAGCAGTGGACAGCTTGCTGAACTTTGAAACAGTTAAATATTTTGCCAACGAGTCTTACGAAGCGAGTCTCTACGATAAAGAATTAGCCGAGTGGGAACAGGCAAAACGCAAGAATCGTTTAACCTTGTTTGTTTTAAATGCAGGACAAGCGCTTATTATTTCCGTATCTCTGACGGCGATGTTGTTGATGGCTGCCAATGAGGTGGCCCAAGGTCGTATGACTCTGGGGGATTTTGTCTTAGTGAATGCTTTTATGATGCAGATCTTTCTGCCGCTTAACTTCTTGGGTTTTGTCTATCGTGAAATTAAAAGCTCCATGGCGAATATCGAGCGAATGTTCGAACTATTAAAAACCGAAACATCAGTGAGTGATCAGGCGAATGCAAAAGAATTAAATATAAGTGAAGGGCGCATTGAGTTTAAATCAGTGAGTTTTGCTTATGAAGAAGAACGGCCGATTCTGAAGGATTTCAGCTTCAAGCTGGAACCCGGTGAAAAACTCGCCATCGTTGGCAGTAGTGGGGCAGGTAAATCAACACTGGCAAAATTGGTCTTTCGTTTTTATGACGTCAACCAAGGTGACATAGTGATTGATGGTCAGTCCATCAAAAGTATTACTCAGCATAGTTTGAGGCAGGCTATTGGTGTTGTACCTCAAGACTCCGTTTTATTCAATGACACGCTGATCGAAAATGTCCGTTATGGCAGGCCAGGTGCTAAAGATGATGAGGTTAAGCGTGCGATTAAAATGGCTCACTTACAAGGGTTTGTCGAGAGTTTACCGAAAGGTTATGACACCCAGGTAGGTGAGCGAGGCCTTAAGTTATCAGGAGGAGAAAAGCAACGAGTGGCCATCGCAAGAACGATCTTGAAGCACCCTGCAATATTAGTGTTCGATGAAGCAACGAGTTCTTTAGATAGTCGCTCGGAGCGAGCAGTGATGGAGGCGATTGACGCCGTGTCTCAAGGTAAAACAAGTATTGTGATTGCCCATCGACTATCGACTGTCGTCAATGCTGATCGAATTTTGGTGTTAGAAAAAGGCCAGATTGTAGAGCAGGGTTCTCATGAGCAGCTTTTGGCATTAGCTGGCCATTATTCGCAGCTATGGGCCATGCAGCAGAAACATTAAGTGTGATTAATAAGTGCAATTAATAAGTACGATCAATATGCGTACTAAGAATAAAAAATTATGAAAATAAAAAAAGAGGCAAATGATTATGCGTTGGGATGAAGTCGATTCGCAAGTATGTTCAATCGCGCGTACGGTAGCTATTTTTGGTGATAAATGGACGCTGTTGATTATTCGAGATGCGTTCAGGCGCGTTCGCCGATTTTCAGCATTTCATCAATCACTGGGCATTCCAAAACATCGTTTATCGGATAGACTGAATAAACTGGTTGATGCTGGTGTCCTGAAAAAAGTGCTTTATGATGAAAAACGGTTACGTTACGAGTACCGTTTAACACCTAAAGGTTTGGATTTGTTCCCTGTATTAATGACTTTCGTGCAATGGGGAGATCGCTGGGCGACAGACGAAGATGGTTCCCCTGTGGTGTTTCGTCATTCGAGTTGTGGTGAAATTAGCCAGCCAAAGTATGTCTGCGATCAGTGCGATGAGGTTGTCGATGCCAGAAACTTTAAGCCTGAAGTCGGTGCAGGCATCGCTAAAAAAATTGTTCGAGGGGAAATGAAAACTGACGATACCGGGCGCTTAAATGAAGTTATTTATTAACAGGCAATCGAAGCTAATAAAATTGTGTAGCGGGTGACTCTGACCCTAATGCCCTCTGG
>CAXBDA010000050.1:0-23439 GCA_963974595.1 uncultured Oleiphilus sp.
CTTGGGATTTAAGCGACTTAGGCTGCCCTGACAAGAGATCTGGTGATTGACCTGCTTCTGCATCCTCGCTCTGATTATCGTTCATGACTATCCTCTGTCTTGTTGAAATGTAGCTAGGCGTCGTATAAAACCACTCTCCATTTTTGCCAGTACCGAACGTACTTTTTGCTCCTGCTCGTCCAGGTGCATAAACTCTTCTTCTACTGCCGCTCGCAGTTGACTTAGTTTCATACCACCTATTGCACTGCGCACAGACACCAAGACATCAAAACCGGTTTTGACCAGTACGCCTTCATCGACAGCAATGTATGATTCCTCTTTACCTTCAGTTTCGAAAACCAGAATACTTGGAGATAAAGATGCCACACAATCGAGTCGGTGGGGCAGAATACCAAATGCACCTTGCTGGGTTGTCGCAACGATGCGTAAGATTTGACGCTCCTCAGCAAAAATCTTGTAGGGCAAAAGAACCTTAAGATTCATGAGCGCTGCTTGCATCTTGGACCTCCCCGGCTCTTGACTGTTTATCTCCTACAAGCTGTTTAACTTTTTCAGTGGCTTCATCAATTGAGCCAATCATATAAAGTGCATTTTCTGGGTAGTCGTTAAATTCATCTTGCAGGATTCGTTCGCAGCCATCCAATGCGTCACTAAGACTGACAAGCTTGCCCTTTTTACTGGTGAATTGCTCTGTGGTAAAAAAAGGTTGAGTAAGGAAACGCTCTAGCCGTCGTGCGCGGCCAACCACTTTATGATCTTCGGGAGACAACTGTTCCATTCCAAGCATCGCAATAATGTCTTTGAGTTGAGCATATTGTGCGAGCGTACTGCGTATCTTTTGTGCCAGTTCATAATGGCGCTTCCCGATAATACCCGGCGTAGCCATTTTAGAATTTGACTGCAAGGGATCGATGGCTGGATACAGCCCTTCACTGGCGCGTTTGCGTGATAAAACAATAGATGCTGACAAGTGTGAGAAGGTATGTACTGCTGCAGGGTCGGTAAAATCATCTGCTGGCACGTATACTGCTTGAATCGAGGTAATAGCACCGCTACCGGTATTTGCGATGCGTTCCTCCAATTGTGACAATTCAGTCCCCATGGTTGGCTGGTAACCCAGCCTCGCTGGCATTTGTCCCATTAAGCCTGAGACTTCCATACCAGCCTGAATAAATCGAAAAACATTATCAATCAATAACAAGACATCACGATGTTCATCGTCACGAAAATACTCAGCCATAGTCAATGCGGCATGACCAACCCGAAAACGTGCTCCGGGTGGCTCATTCATCTGGCCAAACATCATTACCATATTGTCTAATACGCCAGCTTCTTTCATTTCCCGGTATAGCTCTTCACCTTCTCGGCAGCGCTCACCAATACCGCAAAAAATACTTACTCCTGCATGCTGCCCAACCATGTTATGAATCATTTCAGACAGAAGCACTGTTTTGCCGACGCCTGCACCACCAAACAAACCCGCTTTGCCACCACGCTCAAGCGGCATTAATACATCAATTACTTTAATGCCCGTCTCAAATACTTGAGTTTTCGTAGCGCGCTGGGCTAAGCTCGGAGGTTCTTTGTGAACTGAACGCCACTGAATGTCTGTCGGTGCTTCCTTGCGGTCAATTGCATTACCGAATACATCAAACATGCGAGACAGAATACCCTTACCCACTGGAGTCAGTAAGGGGCCGCCGGTATCTTCAACAAACATCCCGCGCGCCAACCCCTGGGTAGGCGTTAGTGCAATGCCGCGCACACGATGTGCATCGAGTTGTGAAAAAACTTCAATTGAAATTTGCTTATCTTCCCCGCTATATAACAAGGAACGAATAGATGGTAATTGTTTCTCAAACAAAATATCTATGACACTGCCGCGGACTGAAATTACCGTGCCTGTATTGTGGGGCGTGCAGCCTGATTCAATCTCTTTGGAGACAGACTTGTCAGGATAATGTTGTGCATCCACCTTACTGACCATGCTCTTTCTCCACGCTGACTTAGCTAGCCAAGATATCGGAAAGGTTTTACTATATTGATTGATGTGCCAGCGATGTTCAATCAATTTTTTACTCAGTAATTCCTTTAAGTCAGTACCTTCGATACCCGCAGCTGTTAAACTATCAAGCGCCAAAGCTGAAAGATAAAATGTCATCATTTTATTCTTGCGAAAATAGCCTACACCGATACTCCAACTTTTATAAGCTGTGTGCGAGATTGATTTAAGTTCATACAACAATGATCACTTTTAACTAGTACTGTAGAAAAACGCTAAAAATTTAACTCGAGATATAATTGAAATTTATCTACATTGGCTCAGTAAGTCAGACGTATTGCTTGGATTAGTTATTTAAGGAAAAAGCATGGAATTTAAAGATTACTACAAAATACTTGGCATTAAAGCTAACGCTGAAGCCAAAGAAATTAAAACAGCCTACCGCAAGCTCGCACGTAAATATCATCCTGATATGAATCCAGACAAAGGTGCTGAAGAGAAGTTTAAAGAAGTTGCTGAGGCCTACCAAGTATTAAAAGATACTCAAAGTCGCGCCGAATTTGATGAGCTACGTAAATACGGCTCACGTTCAGGGCAGAGTTATCAGCCCCCACCCGAGTGGCAACGTTCTGGTGGTTTTCGGCAACAAGCAGGCACGCATTCGGAGAGCGGCTACTCTGATTTTTTTAATTCAATGTTTGGTGGCAGGGGCCAAGGTTTTGGTCGAACGGATAATATGCGGCAAGAACATACAAGAGGTCAGGATGTCGAATTAGAAATCCCGGTATTCCTAGAAGAAACACTCGCCGATAATGTAAAAGCAGTGGAATTCAAAATACCAACATCTGTCAACAACAGGCCAGAAGAAATTCATAAAAAATTAAAGGTAACCATTCCTAAAGGCGTCAGCGACGGTGAACGCATTCGGGTTAAAGGTCAAGGTAAACCCGGCATAGGTAAAGGTATGGCGGGTGACCTCTATTTGCATATACGTTTAGTACCTCACCCCTTGTTTGACGTGCAAGGGCACGACCTGGTTTTAGCCTTGCCTGTCACGCCTTGGGAAGCCGCACTTGGTGCCAAAGTAACAGTACCAACCTTAGAAGGCAGCATCACCATTACCATTACGCCTAACAGCCAATCAGGCAAGAAATTACGAATTAAAGGCAAAGGATTGAAAGGTAAAACGATCACCGGAAACCTATATGTTGTGCTTAAAGTAGTCATGCCAAGTACTGCTAATGACAAAGCAAAAGAGCTTTGGCAAGCTTTATCTGAAACAAGTGATTTTGACCCAAGAGAGGAATGGAGTACAGAAAAATGACCGAAATATCATTCTATCTACCACTCAATGAATTATGTCAGCTTGAACGGATTGAACCAGATATCATCATAGAAATAGTTGAATATGGCATCGTAAGTCCCATAAAAGGTGAAATAGCTTCCGATTGGATATTTGATACAACAAGCGTTCATTGGATTAAGAAAGCGCTTCGACTACAACAAGACTTAGAACTAGACTGGGTCGCTGTGGCTTTAGTGATCAACTTAATGCAGCAGAAAGAGTCTTTATTACGAGAAAATGAGCACTTCCAGCAACAACTAGAAAGGTTTATCGAGAGCACGTAGTTAAACAATTCATCACAAAGGCCCTATTCTGTATAAATCTGGACTGTACCTTACCTTCTTTTCAGATTAGGTTTAGCGCAGACATTGAAAGCTACTCAACAAATGGGCGGCGTTTTGTGCAAGTCAAGACGCTTAGGCATTGATAGCCTAAGAAACGACAACAAACACCCAGCTAGCGCACTATATAGTTATAAAAACAGCACTGGAACTCTCGCATTTCATTACAGTTCTGGTATAGTTTTGGCATTTTTTTAACCGATCTTCCAAGAAAACTTGACGATCACCTAATTACGAGTTTTAAAGAATATGTCGAAATATAATCTAACTCACCTTAAACAGCTTGAAGCTGAAAGCATACACATCATTCGCGAAGTCGCGGCTGAATTTGACAACCCAGTCATGCTTTACTCTGTCGGTAAAGATTCTGCTGTCATGCTGCATTTAGCGAGAAAGGCATTTGCCCCGGGAAAACCGCCCTTTCCTTTAATGCATGTAGACACTACATGGAAGTTTAAGGAAATGATTCAATTTCGTGACAAGTTAGTAGCGAAATATGGTTTTGACTTAATCGTTCATACTAACCAAGAAGGGGTTGCTCAAGGCGTTGGCCCGTTCACACACGGCAGTGCTAAACATACCGACATAATGAAAACCCAAGGACTTAAGCAAGCCTTAAATAAGTATCAATTTGATGCTGCTTTTGGTGGTGCTCGCAGAGATGAAGAAAAATCCAGAGCCAAAGAGCGTGTTTATTCATTTAGAGACTCACACCACCGCTGGGATCCTAAAAGCCAGCGCCCAGAGTTATGGAATATATATAACGGTAAAGTTAATAAAGGCGAAAGCATCCGGGTTTTTCCATTATCAAATTGGACCGAATTAGATATTTGGCAATATATCTACTTAGAAGACATCGAAATTGTACCGCTATACTTCGCTAAAAAACGCCCTGTCGTGGAACGGGATGGCGCCTTGATCATGGTTGATGATGAGCGTATGCCATTAGCTGAAGGCGAAGAAGTCCAAATGAAATCTGTTCGTTTCAGAACACTAGGCTGCTACCCATTAACCGGTGCAGTTGAATCAGAAGCCGATACACTAACCGATATAATACAAGAAATGCTTCTTACTACTTCTTCCGAAAGACAAGGCCGCGTGATTGACCATGACTCATCTGGCTCAATGGAACAGAAAAAGCGTGAAGGTTACTTTTAATTTTATTTGCTTAACTCGACAACACTTAAGCACTGACTTAACCAAATTATTATTTGCAAGCGCTGGTACTGTTTTTTTAAATAGCTGAATTATCAAACATACGTAACAGCCAAGTAACGAGATTTAAACTATGTCACACCAATCAGACCTTATTAGTGAAGATATAAACGAATACCTAAAACAACATGAACAGAAAGAACTTCTTAGGCTATTAACATGCGGCAGTGTCGATGACGGAAAAAGCACCTTGATAGGCCGCCTGCTTCATGACTCACAAATGATTTATGAAGATCAACTTGAAGCAATCAAAAAAGACAGCATCAAATCCGGAACCATTGAAGGCGAAATTGATCTTGCTCTTTTAGTTGATGGCCTTCAAGCAGAGCGTGAGCAAGGTATTACTATCGATGTGGCTTACCGTTATTTTTCAACTGCTAAAAGAAAATTCATTATTGCCGATACACCCGGACATGAACAATATACCCGCAATATGGCGACGGGCGCTTCTACGGCAGACTTAGCCATTATTCTTATTGATGCTCGTCACGGTGTACTCACTCAAACCAAACGCCACTCTTTTATAGCCTCATTATTAGGCATTAAACACGTTATTGTGGCCATCAACAAGATGGACTTAGTTGATTACAGCGAAGAGCGCTACAACGAAATAAAAGCAGATTATTTATCATTTTCTGCTGAGCTTGATCTGGGAGACATTCAATTTGCACCTCTTTCAGCCTTGAAAGGCATCAATACCATTGCTCCTAGCGAAAAAACTGCTTGGTATAAAGGTAAGCCCTTAATGGAAATGCTTGAGTCAGTAGAAATTTCTAAAGATAAAAATCTTCAGAACTTTAGACTGCCAGTCCAATATGTAAACAGACCAAACCTGAATTTTAGAGGATTTTGTGGCACGATTGCATCGGGCATTATTCACCCAGGTGATAAAATCACAGCCCTACCCTCTGGCAAAACAAGCACCGTAAAATCAATTGTCAATTTCGATGGCGAACTTGAAGAGGCATTTGTTACTCAAGCAATTACACTTACATTGAATGACGAGATTGATATTAGCCGCGGCGATATGATTGTTAAGTCAGAAGACCTTCCCTCTGTCGGCACAGCCGTCAAAGCGCACATTGTCTGGATGGCTGAAGAAAAAATCGCCCCGGGTAAATTAGTCGATATCAAACTAGCGACTAAATCAGTCTCTGGTTCAATCCAATCGATTGAACACTTAATAGATGTAAATACCTTAGAGAAAAAAACAGCCTCTCAGCTTGAATTGAATAGCATTGCTCTTTGTACAATTCATTTCAATCAAACTGTTGCGTTTGATTCTTATCGTGATAATAAAGCCACAGGCTCATTTATTATTGTTGATAGAATGACCAATGTGACCGTTGGCGCAGGCATGATCGAAGCAGCAGCAGAAGATCACACATCAAGCTGGGAGCCGGTAAGTCAAGCTGAAAAAGCAGCAAGACTAGAACATCAAGAACCTCGAATCATTCTTTGTCATGGCGAAGCCTCCGATATTTTAGGTCAGGCTGTAGAACGAAAGTTATTTAATCTTGGCAAAACCAGCATTCTTATTACCGAACAAATGGCCAAATCTGACACTGAAAAGGTACTTATTGCCAATGCAATAAAAATGGCGGGCTTAATCGCGATCATTTGTTCTAACGATGCAGAAATAGCAGCTGACTTAACATTAACGGCAAATATAGATACGGATATTCCGAGACAAACAAAGCAGGTTAGCTAAGGGTTTTAAATACTAGCTAAAGGGGCTTTAAGTACTGGCTAATCGCGTTGATGCACATATCAATATTCACTGTCTCAGACATTATGAGCCACTTATATTGAATATGTGCATTTTTTTATTCAACAATGATTGATACTTTTTTATGGCAATACGCTCTGTAATATTTCACAAAATATCTCGATGGCAAGACGACTCACCCTGCGAGCTAAAGCATTTCGATGGTGAAGTTAAATTGACTGCGGATCATGAAGGTTTGTTTTCCCAACTCAAAAAAAACTTCCAGTTCAAAGCGGGTAAGCTTTTTGGTCAATTTGACCCTGACTTTGCGTCATCACCTTTTCAAAATTGGCTAAAAGAATATCGTGAGCAAAAAATCAGTTTTGAAAAACTATCTAAACTTTATTTAGATCAATTAAAAGAGCTGATAGACAAAACAAGCGACACACTGGATACAAGCATCGTACTTATTCATGAAGATCGTGCTGATGGCGAAAGATTCTATATCTTTGCGCTCGAAAGCCTTTCGGGTTTATGTCTTGATGGCCGTTTAGAGCTAGATACTGTTGAGTATTTAAGCCCAGGCAAGCTTGACCTTGCCATTAGGATAGATTTAGAAAGTGCTTGGACTGAAGATAACGATGAGCCCTATCTTTGTCTAGTAAAATCGCGCTCTTCCGGCAAAGCTGGCGAAGCGTTTATGCAAGCATGTAGCTTCAAAAATATTATCGATTGCGCCAAAGAAACAGAGACGCTCATGGACGTTTTATCAGGCTACGCAAAAGAGATACCCAAAGAGGAGGCAGCGCAAGTCCATCAAAAGGCCTATGAGTTCTGTGTTGAACAGCAACAGATGGGCGAGGCGGTCCCTCTTAAAGCACTGTCAAACTATGTAAATGAAAAGGACCCCGAACAGTTTGCCGAGTTCGCCCAGCAATTTGGTCAATTAGATAGTGAAAAAAACCTGCGACCCGACACCAGAAAGTTAAAACACTTAGTCCGTATTTCGGGTAAAGGGAACGGCTTAAGCTTATCCTTCTCATCTGATTTGATGCAGCAAACTATTTTGTTCGATGAACAGTCTGACACCTTAACCATCACTGCAATTCCTAAAAGCTTAAAAAAGCAGATTATGGAACACTTAAAGTCAGCACGATCCAACGAAAACTAATAAACAAGCTATCAATAAACATTAAACGCACTGGATTTACGATTCAGGCAGCGGAGAAACCAAAAATGACAAAGACATCCAAACTTATCAATGACGATATATCCCTCTCAAATGAAAAAATTGTGGTCTGCGCACTCTATAAATTCACTATTCTTGATGACTACAAACAGCTCAAAGACCCTCTCCTCTCCTTACTTTTGGACAAGCAAGTCAAAGGAACCTTACTATTAGCACATGAAGGTATAAACGGTACGATTGCAGGAACCAGAGAAGCCATCAATATAGTTCAGCAATGGCTAAACTCAGATACACGTTTCGATAACATGAGCTATAAAGAGTCTTACCATGAAATTAACCCTTTCCACCGAACAAAGGTTAAGCTAAAAAAAGAAATTGTCACGATGGGTGTCGAAAATATTGATCCGAAAGAAATTGTTGGCACCTACATTCAGCCAAAAGACTGGAACTCACTCATATCAGACCCTGATGTTCTTCTTGTCGATACTCGCAATGACTATGAGGTACACATCGGTACATTTAAAAACGCCCTTAATCCGGACACCAAAACATTCAGAGAATTTCCTCAATACGTAAAAAATAAACTGGATGCGAAAAAGCATAAAAAAGTGGCGATGTTTTGCACGGGAGGAATTCGCTGCGAAAAATCAACTGCATTTCTAAAACAACAAGGATTTGATGAGGTCTATCATCTTGAAGGCGGCATTTTAAAATATTTAGAAGATATACCTGAAGATGAATCCCTCTGGGAAGGCGAGTGCTTTGTATTCGATAACCGTGTTGCCGTCAATCACAAACTTGAAAAAGGCCAGTACGATCAATGCAATGCCTGCAGACTTCCAATCACAGAAGAAGATAAACAGCATGAAAAATATATGGAAGGTATCAGCTGTGCAAAATGTTATGAAAAGCTTAGCGAGCAACAAAAGCAACGTTTTTCAGAGCGGCAAAAACAGGTCGGGCTTGCAAAAACAAGAGGTGAAAAACATATTGGCGGTGAGGTTAAGAACACGATTCTTAAACGAAAAATAATCAAGAAAACACTGAAAGCCGAACAAAACTTGAAAAACCAGAACAAACCACGGCCATAAGACATTGAACCAGTAGCATTTTTGCTTACTGGTTCACCTGCAAAAATTTAAACATGCGTATAATCACTAAATAACATTAAGAAATTATGGACATCCAATGCAGTTATTAATAAAAGCCTTGCTGCCTTTTTTATTTTTCGCCCTAACTAGTTGCGCTGCTGTCACCATTACGCAAACTGGTGAATCTGATTTTCAATATCGCCCTCAATATGAAGAATCTAAACACTTCTTTTTTTGGGGCCTTATTGGCGAACATCATGTTAATGCTCAAGAAATCTGTCAGGACAAGCCTGTAAAACAAATGCAATCTAAATTCAGCTCTTGGGATGTTCTTTGGGGAGGTTTAAGTCTAGGTTTATATCTGCCCCGTACCGCAAAAGTCTGGTGCCAAGTGGAGACGAAATAATGTCGATTTTTAGTAAAACATTATGCCTGTTCACCGTCGTATTTTGTCTTAACATAACGGGCTGTGCTGTTATCCACTTTGAAAACGGTGAAGTCATCCCAGACCCGAATGATCATGGTTTAATTGGCAATATATTTGGAAGTGACAAACCAGAAGCAATTGACCCCGGAAGCTCAATTCGTTACGAAAAATGGTATCACCACGGTTTTTATCAAATAGCAGAAATAAGCAATCCGCTGGATCTGAACAGGGTTTGTACCGGTCTGGACTGGAACCAAGTCACCACTAGCACCAGCCCGGTAGCGACTCTGATCAGTTTAATCGATAATATTATTTTAATACCTGCATCATCTGCCGGCATTGATTTATGGTCTCATTGGAATATGGAATACTCTTGCCGCTACCAATAAGTTTAGCGTAATTGGGCTTTCTTTATTTGATACCTAAAAAGAAGGCCCAGCAAGACAGCGTTCAAACCTAACCCTAACCCCATCCCCATCCACACACCTGGCGCTCCCCAGAGGGTGCTAGCAAAATAAGAACTAGGCATACCGACACACCAATAACTGAAAGCAGCAACGATCGTTGGAGAGCTACCTAGTTTGAAGCCTCTTAACGCTCCCATTAAAATTACTTGCCATGCATCTACAAATTGGAACAAGGCTGCAACGAACAATATACCTGTCGCAATCATCAAAATTTCTTGATAGTTATCCAGACTAACACTCTCACTCTGCAAGAAAAAATCGACCAATATTCCAGGAACAAGAATAAATACAATTCCGGCTAGCAAAGCGCTGATAGATGATATAAATAAACCTGACGTTAAAGGCTGAAGTGTTTCACGTATTAAATTCTGGCCATAAAACTCCCCGACTTTCACAGAAACAGCTTGAGATATACCAAGGGGAATCATAAAGCTTAGGGTTGTCGATTGTAGCGCAATTTGATGTGCCGCTAAGGTATTTACGCCTAACAAACCAACAATTAATGCCGCAGCAGAAAACATTCCAACTTCCATGGCGTGGGCAAGTGAAATAGGGAAAGCAAGCCTAAGCGTTTCTTTCATTTTATCAAATGAGAAACTACCCCAGCCTTTCCAAAAAGGATATAAGGTGAATTCCTTCTGGCGATACGTTAAATAAACCAAGCCTAAAAACATACAAAATGAAATAATCCCTGTGCCCAAAGCAATACCTTCAATGCCCATTTCCGGCAAACCAAATTGGCCTTTCATTAAGGCATAACTTACAGGGTAATTTAATAAGGTAGCGATGAGACTGATGGGTAAAATAGCACCTGGTTTCCCCATACCTATGACGAAGCTTCGAATCAACACAAAGCCAAATGCAGGCAATAGAGACCAAACAACAACATGCAAATAACGTTCAGAAAAAATGACAGTCTGTTCGGCTTGCCCCAACGCAAGCAAAATGGAGCCTGCATGCCAAATAATGCTAGCGAAGAACACAAAAAGTAAGCCGACAAGCACAACACCAGACAATAACGACTGGTGAACAGCAGAGCTATTTAGCTGACCCCGATAATAGGCAATTAAGTTTGCGGTAGCGGCTAAAGCACCAATACCAACCACATAAAAAAACTGCAATACAACAGCACCTAAACCACCACCCGCTAACTCAGCAACGCCTAATTGCCCCATTAAAATAGTATCTATGAAAGACATTAAGGCGAATGAAAGCTGACCCACTACAATGGGAAATGAAAGTTTCGAAATTTCTTTTAACATGTCGATGACAGTGTTTGGTAATACGGAGCTGAGCCCAGCGAAAGAATAATAGTAGCTACAACGAATAGATTAAGCTCTGATAAAGACAACAATCAGGTTCACCACCAGCATCACGACAACACACAACCAAGTAAATAAAGTGCCGTAAAAACGACCAGGCGTTGCGCCATTTTTCTTAGATAGCCCCCAAGCATGAGCATACCGACTGAGCAACAAAATTAAACCAAAGAGATGCAACAATATAGAGTTAACAGCGTTAATTTCTAGCATAAGCAACAATACCGCGGCGATAGGAATATTCTCAACCGCGTTGGCATGCGCTCGAATAGCGCTCTTCATAGCCTTGGAACCGTTATTTTCACCCAGTGATATTTTCTCACTGCGACGAAAGGTAGTGACACGATAAGCTAGAAAGATAATCAGTAAAGTAAGCAAGCTAATATAGATAGGAGAAACTGAAAGCATAATTATATCTTTGTATGTAATGGTTATTTATCAGGTCGAGAAGTGTTTGGAAACGGAGCAACCGAGTTTTTAACACCACTTATTTTGGGTATTCCTGTTTGATCCACCTCATCTATACGAACAACGGCATTCATTGGAATAAACGTTCTATTTACGCCCGAAAATTCATTTTTTAAACGCTCTTCACCCGGATCAACAAGAAGCTGGCTTTTTTCACCAAAAAGAAGCTGTTCAACTTCCACGAATCCATATAAATCCGATGCAAAAACATGTGTTGCATATATCTCGAAGATATCTTCATTATTGTAAAAAATAACTTTATAAATTTTTTTATGCCCATGAAACTTTTTCTTACCTGCAAGGTCAAAAAGGATGCGAATCATAGCACAAAAAAATTAAGACTAATCAATAGATGTAGTCATAAGTGATAAAACCAAACTTAGTTGCGTTTTTTATTTTTTATATATTTTAGTGCATCCTTTACTGCCTTGGCGGCCTTTTGTTCTATCTCTTGTCGCTCAATAGGTGACATATAATAAAGAAAATCAACTTCGTGACGAATATAACGCGGAGGTAAATGATTAATCGCTATACATAATACATCTGTTAATACATCCTCATCGTAATCTTCACCTTTTACCTCTTTGGCCAAGGCTTCAAGAACCAGCGTTTCATAATAGTTTTGGACATTATCTAGGAGTGACATTCAATTGCCTCTTTAAGGATAAATAAATTCCAGGTCAATATCCTGAAAAATAGCGGACTGCATCCCACTAAAAGTAGATAATAAAGTCATATCTTTCAACTATCATTGATAAATAACGCTTCAGAGCGTTTCAAATCGTTACCCAATTAACAATAATTAATGGCTACTTTTATAGCGAGCATTTTTTCAATCCCATACAATCTAATTAAATTCGATCTAATTTTAGTGATTAAAGCCTATGTTTAATGCCCAGAGATTTATTTTAACCGTATTAACAGCACTCTTAATAAGCCTTCATGTTTTTGCTGCGCCAACACCAAGCGCACTTGAAGAACCGTCTGATACGTATTTAGCAACACATTTGGTACCAACACGTGACCAAGTAGAATCCAGCCTTCATGTCGCCAGAAATCTGTCGTTAAGCCATTATAGAAAACAAGCGATTAATAAAGAATTATCCGAAAAGATTTTCGATCATTATTTATCAGCACTTGATCCATCACGTTTGTATTTCATCCAAGCTGATATTCTTGAATTCGAGATGTACCGATTCAGGCTTGGCAGCGCCATTAAAACAGGCCAGCTATCCCCTGCTTTTAAAATATTCAACCGTTATCAAAGCCGTGTTCTAGATCGTTTAGAAAGACAAATAAGCTTCCTGGACAAAAAAATCTTATTATTAAACTTCAAAAAAGACGAATTTATTGAAACAGATAGAAGCAAAGCTTCTTGGGCAAATTCTATTGAAGAATTAGATGATGTCTGGCGTCGTCGAATAAAAAGCGCTGTATTATCTATGAAATTAAATGATACGAGTATAGAAGAAGCTAAAGAAACACTCAGCAAACGCTATAAAAACCAACTTAAACGAACCCTTCAGGCACGCAGTGAAGATGCTTTTTCTGTATACATGAATTCATTTACCGCTGTTTATGATCCACATACCACTTACTTCTCTCCCCGCTCATCAGAAAACTTCAATATTAATATGAGCTTATCCCTCGAAGGTATTGGTGCTGTTCTACAAGCTGATAATGAATTTACAAAAGTCGTTCGACTTGTTCCAGGCGGCCCTGCTCACAAGCAAGGTCAGTTAGGTACAGCTGACAGAATAGTCGGCGTAGCTCAGGGTGAAGAGGGTGAAATGATTGATGTAATAGGCTGGAGACTCGACGAGGTGGTCGATCTTATTCGTGGACCCAAACACTCTATTGTCCAATTAAAAATTATTCCAAGCGAAAGCCAAGTAGAAACCAAAACTGAAATAGTTAAAATTACACGCGATAAAGTCAAGCTTGAAGAGCAAGCCGCTAGCAGTACCAGTATTGATATTGATCGCGAAGACACATCAAAACATATTGGCGTTATTACTATTCCTACATTTTATGCTGACTTTAAAGCCATGCAGGAAGGTGATCCTAATTACAAAAGTACCACGCGCGACGTCATAAAATTACTGAAAGAGTTACAGGAAGAAAAAACCTTAGACGGCTTGGTAATAGATTTACGAGGAAATGGAGGGGGGTCATTAGATGAAGCAAACCAGTTAACGGGCTTATTTATTGATCAGGGGCCGACCGTTCAAATTAGAAGCGCCTCTAATCGAGTCGAAGTTTTAGAAGATCCTGATCCACAGCTTGTATATGGTGGCCCACTGATAGTCTTAGTCGATAGGCTTAGTGCATCAGCATCTGAAATCTTCGCAGGCGCAATTCAAGATTATGGCAGAGGCTTGATAATGGGTTCACCAACGTTTGGTAAAGGAACAGTTCAATCTGTCAGACCGCTTAATCATGGTCAGCTCAAGATCACCCAAGCAAAGTTTTATAGAATTTCTGGCGCAAGTACGCAGCATAAAGGTGTCGTGCCCGATGTTATATTGCCAGACACATACGATGTAAAGCAGGTGGGAGAAGACGCTTTGGAACACGCTCTGAAGTGGGATTCAATTGACGCTGTTGAACATCAGTATTTTGATGTAGCCCATGATTATTCTGAATCCTTACTTGGCAAACATCAAAAACGTATGGATGCCAATGCTGAATACAAACTGCTCCTAGAAGAAATAAAATTTTTGAATAGTCAGCGTGATAGAAAGCAACTAACCCTAAATGAAATTCAGCGTAAAGCAGAAGATGAAGCACTCGATAAAACCCGTTTAGGGCTCATCAATAAGAGAAGAGAGCTAAAAAGTCTTGAGCAATTTAAAACATTAGAAGAATGGAGTGATTTTGAGGAAAAAGAGGCATTAGACAACTACAATAAAGCTAAAGACCCCGACTTCATCATAAAAGAAAGCGCTGAAGTTTTGGTCGATCTAATGACACACAAAAAAATATTGACCGCAAATACCGTTAATTAAGCGACTGCAGACTATTTTGCTAGCTCCGGTTTAGCCAAATGAGCTAGCAAAATAGTGCAATTGCCTTATTGATACCGCTCAAAAATAAAGCTTAGATGGAACCTCGCTATGCGCAAGCAAACACCTAAATCATCACCATCTAAAAAAACAGCTAAATCTACTCAGCCCAAAAGTTCAAATAAGTCTAAACCACAGAGTTCTGTACCCGAAAAAGGTGCGGAAGATAATCTAAGTAATTTTTTTGACCGAGTCAGTGGTGCCACCTCGAGTGCTTTTAAGTTTGCAAAAAAAACAGGTGGCACATCTTATAAGGTTGGAAAAGCCTTAATTCAGTCTCAGGATCAGCTCAAATTAATGATGAATGCAGGTCAATCTTTAAAAGACCTTCGAGAAGTTGCAGGCCTAACAGTAAGTGAATTAAGTGACGCAATTAACCTTAAAGATAAGTCTGTAATAGAAGCCGTTGAAGATGGCACAGACACGCTGTCTTTTGAATTAATTCTAAGATTAGCAGCTTTATTAGCGCGAAATGATCCTATTCCGTTCATCCTGAAATATAGCCGTACCTACTCACCTGAAACCTGGCGAATATTGAATGATTGGGGGGTGGGCAAGTTACCTTTACATTACGAAAGAGAGCGTCAATTTATAAATATCTACCGTTCACAAGATAAAGCGAGAGAGCTATCTGATGAAGGCTTTAATCGTGTTTTGGAATTCACCAAACAAGCATTTAACCTTTCGCTTCATTTTATTGGCGAGCAAGAAGATGCTTTGCAAAATATGTTAGAAATGCAAGAAGCTCAGCTTAAAGCCTTGCGAAACAAAATGTCGCAAACGAAGTCTTCACTAAAGAAAAACAAGCCTGACTCAACTCAAGAAGATAAAAGCTCCGATAACAAAAAACAGAATGCCAACACAAAAAACTCAGATGCTACTTAAACTAGCAGTTATGCTTAAAAAGACCATAGTGTTTTGAAAAATACATCTCTCACATCTGGCCATATTCCCTCACAATTATTTTCCATGACATACCCTATGATTGGAGGCATTCTTTCAATCATGTCGATGAATATTGTGGACACCTACTACATAGCCAAGCTGGGAACAGCCCCGCTTGCCGCGATGAGCTTTACGATGCCTATCGTTGCTGTTCTGTTAAGTTTAGCGTTTGGAATTGGTATAGGTGCTTCATCGGTCATTTCTAGAGCCATTGGTGCCAAACAGCATATCCTGGTTCAAGCCTATACAACCAATGCACTTATCATTGCCTTGGTCATTGCCGTTGGTTTTGCACTGTGCGGTTATATCTGGATGGATACTATTTTTCTTAAGCTGGGCGCACCTATTGAGCTAATGCCCAAAATTCATGAATTTATGGATATATGGTTTTTAGGTAGTTTTGTGGTGGTCATACCTATGGTGGGTAATTCTGCAATTCGAGCGGCGGGTAATACCAAGCTTCCTGGTTTAGTCATGTTTAGTGTCGCAGTCGTAAACCTGATACTTGACCCGATTTTAATTTTTGGTTTATTGGGCTTCCCCGAACTTGGTTTATCGGGTGCTGCTATTGCGACGGTTATTTCCTACGGCTTCGCTTTAGTCATTGGTCTTTACGTTCTCATATACAAATTTGATTTTATAAACTTTACAGCCTGCTTTGAACGCTTTTTCGAAAGCTGGAAAGCCATATTACGTATCGCCTTACCAGCGACGAGCACCAATCTAATCGCACCATTATCAGTTGCTGTAACAACTTGGTTTGTCGCTAAATATAGCCCGGAAGCCGTTGCAGGCTTTGGCGTTGCATCAAGAATCGAGTCAATATTCTTAGTCATCATAATGGGTTTATCTTCAATAATGGGGCCCTTCGTGGGCCAAAACTGGGGGGCCAAGAAGTATAATAGAGTTTTTTATGGCATAGATATCAGCATGAAATTCATACTTTATTGGGGCTTACTAACCACGATCTTCTTATGGTTCTTTTCGGAAGATTTGACCGCCCTATTTTCAGAAGACCCTGAAGTCATTAGCTCAGCCTCTCATTATTTAACAATCCTACCTATTAGTTATCTATTCTTAGGCGTGATCATGCTTACATCTTCGGCAGCAAATGGCATGGGTTCACCTGTTCCTTCGCTCATTATGTCTTTCATGCGCTTAATTGGTCTTTATATTCCTTTTATTTTTATTCTTTCAGTATCTATGGGCCTATCCGGAATTTACCTAGCAGCTGCACTGGCTAATATTATTGTAGGGATAGGTGCTTTTGTTTGGTATAAGCAAATTAAACACCGCTACATGTCAATTAAACAATAATTTGAGGTATCTATGTCAAACAAAAATAATAGGCTTGTATATTCAACAGAAACTGGAAAAACCTGCCCTGAATGTGAAAATCCGATCAAACAATGCACTTGCCATGAACCTAATATTCCTGAAGGTGATGGTATCGTAAGAATCAGTTTGGATACCAAAGGTAGAAAAGGAAAAGGCGTCACACTAATTAAAGGCTTACGTTTAAGACCTGATGAATTAAAAAAACTTGCAAAAGAATTAAAGCAAAAATGCAGTGTGGGGGGGGCGGCAAAAGATGGCAATATTGAAATCCAAGGCGATCACAGAGATATAATTATCGCCCTGTTAAAAGCAAAGTCCTATACCGTTAAACGCTCTGGCGGCTAACTAAAGTTCTAATACCGGGGCAAGGTGATATCAGAAAAAAGTTCAAATAGATCGAGCCTGTGTGAGTGCCGATGACAAGCTTCTTCGACAACATCTTTTGTTAAATGAGGTGCAAATTGCTGTAAAAACTCATACATATACCCACGCATAAAGGTGCCTTTTCTGAAACCGATATTCGTCACACTAGGTGAGAATAAGTGATTCAAGTCTAAAGCAACCAAGTCTGTATCTTTCTTCGAGTCATAAGCCATAGAAGCAATAATACCAATACCCAAACCCAATTTAACATAAGTCTTGATAACGTCTGCATCTGAGGCAGTAAACACAATATTTGGCGTAAGGTCAGCATTTTCAAACGCTTCATCCAGCTTAGACCTTCCTGTAAAGCCTTTCACATAAGTAACGATTGGGTATTTTGCTAATTTTTCGAGGCTAATATCACTCTCTTGGCACAAAGGGTGATCTTTCGTCACGATCACACTGCGATTCCAACTATAACAAGGCATCATAATTAAGCTAGGATGATGATCCAGCCCTTCTGTCGCAATTGCAAAATCAACCGTACCATCCGATGCCATTTCAGCTATTTGTGCTGGTGTGCCTTGATGCATATGTAAAGAGACATCAGGAAAGTTATTCATAAACCGACTAATGACGCTAGGTAATACATAACGCGCTTGCGTATGCGTAGTGGCAATAGAAAGCTCACCTTTATCTTCATGATTAAACTCATGTGCAATTTTTTTGATACTATCTACTTGCCCTAAAATCTCACCAACAACCTTTAAGATGGACTCACCCGCTGGCGTTATATTGGTTAAATGCTTACCACTTCTAGAGAAGACTTCTACACCCAGCTCATCTTCCAGCAAACGTATTTGTTTACTAATACCGGGTTGAGAAGTAAAGAGACTTTGCGCTGTTAATGACACATTTAAGTCGTGATGAGCCACCTCCCAAATATAACGAAGCTGTTGTAATTTCATTCGTATCTCCAAGAAAAAGTCATCAGACTCAAAGCAGTACTCTAAGGTTTGAATTTCTGTTTTATTATTAGATTTTAAGCAGGAATTTGAATTTACCGATCATTTTAGCTCTCATTTATAGTAGACCATTTGTAAAAAAAATCTCCTTTATAGAGGTTTAATAAAAGTAAAATCTATGACCAACATAAACTGGTTTCGAATTAATTGTCCGATGTTGCTGATTTTATTCAACATCCACAAGATCTTTAGGGTAAAATGATTTTTAGATTTAATCGCTTAGTCAACAGCATTTTTTTAACCTAATTCATTTAAATTCATAGCATGTTATTACAAACTAAATTTCTAGCACCGGCATATAACCCTAAAAGCGTAAAGCGAGAGCGTTTAATTAAATATCTGTCTCCTCGTCATACGCGTAAAATGTTGCTTGTCTCTGCTCCCGCTGGATATGGTAAAACAACGCTGATATCACAATGTCTTAACAACTATTCCAACAAGTCATGCTGGCTATCGCTTGATCAACACGATAATGAACCACAGCGATTTTGGGAATATTTTATTGGCGCGATTGCAACAGCACTTCCTGAATTTGGTCATGAAGCAAAACACTTTCTTGAATCAGAGTCATTACACTTTGACGCGGCAGTAACAGCTCTTCTTAATGAATTAAGTTCCAGAGAAGATATCAATGGCTCATTAAGCATTGTGCTTGATGATTTTCATGTAGTAACGAATACAGCACTACTTCAACAGTTCTCTTATTTAATCGACTTTTTGCCCGCCAATATTGAAATTATTATTACGACACGATTCGAACCTCAACTACCGATAGCAAGATGGAGCGTTAAAAACTGGGTAGATAAAATCTATGCGGCAGACTTGGTTTTTTCAATGGATGAATCAACTGATTTTTTGAACTCTTACATGGGTCTTACCCTTAATGACCAACAAATATCCCTCATTGTTCGCAAGACTGAAGGCTGGGTTGCTGCTATCCAGTTAGCGGCTTTATCTGCAAGCTCGGTTCAGAATCAACACCAATCAAATAACGCTGAATTTAATCTCGGAAAGTCAGAGCTATCGGGTATCGACTTGCTTGGTGATGATCGCCATATTTCTGCTTATATTTTAACCGAAATACTTGAACATCAGCCCGACAATATCCAGCAATTTCTGATAGATACCTCGTGCCTATTGAGGCTTTCACCTGAGCTATGCGATTATGTACGGGAAACAAATGACAGTCGCGAGCTTCTGGAAAAACTTCAACAATCTAACCTATTCCTGATTCCGCTAGATAAAGATCATCACTGGTATCGATACCATGAC
This sequence comes from uncultured Oleiphilus sp., assembly GCA_963974595.1. Classification (GTDB taxonomy): domain Bacteria; phylum Pseudomonadota; class Gammaproteobacteria; order Pseudomonadales; family Oleiphilaceae; genus PZPK01. The sequence continues at coordinate 19,581 of CAXBDA010000050.1, forward strand.
ATGTTCAGAGATGCTTTACTTTCTAAACTTAGAACAGAGCAAAATGATCACTTCATTAAACTGCAAAAAAAAGCGGTTGAGTGGTTAATTAAACAGCAGCAAGCACATGAAGCGATTCATCAAGTCATTCAATTAGAAGACTGGCCCTTATTACTTAACTTGTTGGAAGAAAATGGCAATAATCTAATCCACGAGGGTCATCATTTACTTGTTTTAAAGTGGCTAAAATTTATTCCTGAAGAACTGTTCAGCCAATCACCCAGAATTATTATGGTTAAAATCTGGGCACTATTTTTTAGTAATAAGATAGATATTATTTCACCCCTCTTGGACGAACTAGAAAGCCTTATTGATCAACAAAGATTATCTAATGTAGAAACAAGCCCTACAGAACTGATTGACTTACACAGTGAAATCTCTCTCGTTCGGGCCTATCTTGCACGCAGCCAGTCAGACCTTAAAAGTGCGGGCAAGTTAACCACTGAGGTATTAAAAGAACTCGATACAACTCAGATGCCTCTTAAGTCTGTCACTTATTATGGAATAGGTTTAGATAGTTTTGCGGTAGGCAACTTAGACTCCGCAGAAAAAGCGTTAGTTGAAGCAATTGAACATGGAAAACGCGAGAAAAAATATACGACGGTCCTTTCCAGTAGTGGCCTGCTTGCCTATATCTACTTTTATCAAGGCAAGCTTGAAATGGCGCTTGAAACAGCCATTACCAACCAGCAATGGATAGACCATTATCACGACTCATCTCAGCCAAAAATTATTTCCTGCTGGCAAAATAGTGCTCTGGCTTTCATTTATATGGAGAAAGCTGAATTTACGATTGCTGAATCATATATCAACCCCTTATTAAAACACTTGGAAGTGGGGACAGAAGCCGGTCAGCACATTATCATCCAATATACTCATGCTAGTTTTTTCTTCGCCCAGCACCGTTATTTAGAGGCAATAGACTGCCTGGATGATGCTTGGCATGTCTATCAGCACAAACGTGACTCGATCATGTTTACACCTCCCAGTATTGTTGCACTTAAAGCGCGCTGCTTATTAGCGATGTCTCAGCTAGAAAAGGCCGAATATATTATTAATCAACTCGGCAGTGAAATCATCAATGCTGTGCCTTTAAACTATGAAGATATCAATCTGACAAAAGCCCGAATCTTCATGGAAAAAGGCAATGAAAAATTAGCGCTGAAAATGTTGAAAATCATTATTGAACAAGCCAGTTCAATGCAGCATATCTATAATCTGATTCAAGCTTTAAATATCAAAGCTATCTGCTTATATCAAACTCAAGAAATAGATGCCGCAAGTGACGCGATCAAACAGTCCCTTCAATTAGCGTCTCAGGATGGTTTTATTTCTGTTTATGCTAACGAAACGAAGGCCATCCTTCGTGTTCTGGCCTTAGGTGCAGATCCAAGCTTACCAGATGCTTATCTTCAGAAGTTAACCCACACATTAGGTCTCCAGCCAGACCAACCCATGAGTAAAATTGAATTGCCTGGCGCATCAGCCCTTGAAAGCAACAAACAACTTTTAGAACCTTTAAGCCAAAGAGAAATAGAAGTACTCGGCTTAATCGATCAAGGCTTAGCGAATAAAGAAATCGCTCTAAGGCTGACACTTGCACCCGCTACGGTTAAGGCGCATATCAGGAATTTATATGGTAAAATTCAAGCTAAAAGTCGAACCGAAGCATTGTCTAAAGCTAGAGCCATTGGCTTACTGTAGTTTATTTATTCGTCGCCATAACAGCCGATAAACGATCATTAGTAGCGACTAAGCCATTAATTTCTTATAAATTAACACCTTTTACGCCCTTTGGACGATTCTTTTAAGCCTTACTTACCCATATTATTAACTCATCGCAGCCAAACTTGTTAAGCAAAAAATTCAGGCCTTTTTGTTTAGTATGCTTAGTTCGATTAGGGTCTTTCTACAAACGCCCTGCATTTAAAATGTGATGTTATGGACTTTCGGCTTCATTTCATCGCATTTTTTTGTTTAAAAATCGTGAGCTTACGGCAGCATAGCTCACGTTATAGATAGCTAAATATCTTTCCCAATTTCCTGAAAACAAACATTTACCAGTCTGTATATTTTCTAATGCGTTGAAAGCTCCACGAAATGAGAAGAAAGCACCAATAGCATTGTTTACAAAAGAGATTATAAATTCTGTCAAATCCTTAGCGGAGAGAGTCCAGAATAAGTTAGAATCCCATGCATCTGAGAGATCTAAAACTCCACCACTGGCCCCACCACTAATCTTATAAGCGCCCACACCCATCTCAGAATCAATAATTGAATAACCACTGCCTTGCCAGCCATTTACATTGATAGGAGATTGATGAATGGTGACTTCAAGCCCTTGAACCAGGGCCTGCTGGATTTCAGAACGAGCACCATCGTCGATAGTAATGTTGTTTAGCTGTGATGCGTTAGCGGATAATAAAATTATTGTGCTACCGTTTCATATCTCTATAAAAATTCTCATGGGTGCCTATATTTAAAAGTTCTAAGACAACTGAATCATCTTCATAGCTATAACCCAGAAGCATTTCTTGTTTAACCATCTTAAATTTATACACCCAGAGATATGACAGATCGCCACTTTTCTTTATCCCTGACTCAGGATCAATCATTAAGTCTTTGACGGCGTTATCCAAATCTAACTTTTGGTTCTTCTTTAGCTTTTTGACTGCTTTTTTAAATATTGGAGTTTGGACTACTCGTTGTATGTTAGCCAAACTTATATTCCTCAATTTCTCCTGCGTCTTTTTCGGCTTTTGCAATCGCAGCATCTCTCACAAAAAGATAAGGCAAATCAGGATTGTCTTCCATCATTTTTCCAATCTTTGCCCAATGTTCGATTTGCTTCGAGGGGGAACGTGATTGAGCATCACCCATTATTTTTGCTTTACTAACTAGAGATTCATCTAAGCGAATGCTTGAAGTCGCCATACACATCATCCTGTAACATTAGAATATTATTGTGGCAATATACCACAATAATGCAAATATGACATATTAAAAAATTGTTGTGAGACTCAACTCACCACTAATCTGATAAGCACCTACGCCCGCCTCAGGATCAAGCACCGAATAACTGCTACCCTGCCAGCCATTTACAATGATAGGGTTTTGATGAACGGTAACTTCAAGCCCTTGAACCAGGGCCTGCTGGATTGCAGAACGGGAGCCATCGTCGATGGTGATATTGTTTAGCTGTGATGCGTTAGCGGATGTTAAAGTATAAATTCGTTGGCCTTGCGCCATCGCAAGCGCTAAGGCTTTGGCGGTAGATACGCCTTCGGCTTGTTCAGTTCCGGTTGAGAACAGCTGCTCTGGAATCTGGTGTTCATAGGCACTACTTCGCATACCGGAGGCTCGGTTAAATGCCACCCAGACTTCGTAGCAATTTTTCTTTTCTTCAACGTTATTGTGGATTTGATCTACATCCATGGCCACGCCAGTAAAGCTGACCTGTTTCGGGGTACCGGTGATCAGATAAGACACTTCCATCTGTGTACTGAACGTTCCATAACTCGGCTGACGATAATAGACCACACCCGCAGCTTGCGCGGCAATTCTGTCTGCTGCGTAAGTCATCGCCATATAACCTTGATCACTATCGCACGTTTAGAGTGTATTGCACTTGGTAATATGGAAGGGCGACGTGCACGAAATTAAGCCTCCGCTGAAACCCTTGGTACTATTGGTTTGCAGAGGACTAACCGAAAAATATCGTATTTATGCACAATACCCCAGTATCTTTAGAAAAAACAGTTCAAACACTATTTTCAATATTTTGAAATAGTGTTTGAATTATTATTGTATTTAAGTGACT
>CAXBDA010000051.1:0-23177 GCA_963974595.1 uncultured Oleiphilus sp.
CAAGATCAATACTATGTTGCCCTTGCATTTAGCTTTGTATGCCCCATTAATAAATAGTTGGGTAAATTAAGCTCGCATCTGTATCCTTTGGATCAATTTAAACACTAATTTAAGCGAACGGAGAAGTCTATGGCCTGGAATGAGCCGGGTGGTAACGGCAATGATAATGACCCTTGGGGCAGTAATAACAAAGGTCGTAATGGTGGCAATCAAGGGCCACCAGATTTGGATCAAGCATTAAAGCAATTACTCGATAAACTGAATGGTTTATTTGGTAATGGCGGTAATAAAGGCGCTGGTGGTTCTAATTCAAGCTCTAATGGCGGTGTTGGCGGCATTATTGTTTTGGTATTGGTCTTGTTGGTTGTTTTTCTAGGTTTCAAATCTGTGTATACCATTGATGAGCAGCAACGTGGCATCGTTTTACAGTTAGGTAAATACAATAGAACATTAGACCCCGGTTTACGTTTTGTGTTTCCTTTAATTGAAAAGGTGATCCCTGTAAACGTGACTAATGTCCGTAATGCCGAACTAAAAGATGAAATGCTGACACAAGATGAAAACATTGTTGGCATCGCGCTAAACGTTCAGTTTACGGTTTCAGACCCTGTTGCATTTGCATTAAGAACAGAAGACCCAGAGCGTACTTTATCCCATGCTGCTGAGTCTGCTTTAAGGCACGAGGTTGGAAGTACAAACCTGAACTCTATTATGACAGCAGGGCGTGCCGTCTTAGCTGAAAATACTAGAATACGGCTTCAGGATTTTATGGATACATACCAGACAGGTATTAATGTCAGTATTGTAAACGTTAAAGAAGCTCGGGCTCCTTCTCCTGTTCAGGCTGCATTCGACGATGTTCAAAAGGCTAATTTAGATAAAGAACGTTATGTGAATGAAGCTGAAGCTTATGCGAACACCGTTATTCCAGAAGCGCGTGGTAAGTCACAACGTATGATGGAAGAAGCAAATGCCTATAAAGAAAAGGTTATTGCTAAAGCATCAGGTGAGGCAGGACGTTTTGAAAAGCTTCTAATAGAGTATAAAAAAGCCCCAAAAGTGACCCGGGATCGTTTGTATCTTGATGCTATTTCAAATGTTTATGCCAATAGCAGTAAGGTCTTGATCGATGTTGAAGGTGGAAATAATATGATGTATTTACCTTTAGATAAATTGATGTCAAGCAGGTCTGTATCTAATGATGATTCTGAAAATCAGCCGGTTTCAGATATTGCTGATCAAGTAATTGAAGAGCTAAGATCAAGAAATACAAGAACAACAAGGGAGGCTAGATAATGTCAAAAGGTTCTATATTTTCCCTGGTTATTTTAGTTATTGGTGTGCTGGTTCTGTCCTCTTCGCTTTATGTTGTTGATGAAAGAGAAGTGGCTATCAAGCTGCAATTTGGTGAGATTGTTGAAAGTGATATTGCGCCAGGTTTGCATTTTAAAGTCCCATTCTTTCAGAATATAAGAAAGTTTGATGCACGAATATTAACCTTAGACTCAACCCCCGAGCGTTTTCTTACGGTGGGTAAAAAATTCGTTATTGTTGATTCATTTATCAAATGGCGAATAGTCGATGTTAAATCTTATTATAAAGCGACGGCTGGTAATCTTTTTCAGGCACAGAATCTTTTATCTAACTCGACCAATAAAGGGCTGCGAGATGAATTTGGTTCACGTAGCTTAACCGAGGTTGTTTCTGGTGAGCGTGATGAGTTGATGGAAATTATTACCAGAAAGCTAAATGAACAAACTATTGGTGAGTTTGGTATTAAAGTACTTGATGTTCGAGTTAAAGGGATAGACCTTCCTGAAGATTTGAGCAAAAACGTTTACCGTAGAATGTCGACCGAACGTGAACGAGAAGCACGTGAAACAAGATCTCAAGGTAAAGAACTAGCCGAAGGAATAAAAGCAAATGCAGATAGGCAGAAAGTTGTTCTAGAAGCGGAAGCGTATCGTAAAGCAGAAGCACTTCGTGGTGAGGGCGATGCGATCGCCTCTGCCACTTATGCGCAAGCCTATACGAAAGATGCAGAATTTTATTCATTCACTCGAAGCTTGAAGGCTTATACAGAGACATTTTCTGGTAAAGATGATGTGCTTTTGTTGAAGCCTGATAGTGACTTCTTTAAGTATATGAAGAGTTCTACCGCCAAATAACAGTCATTTGTTATTTGAAAAAACGCGGATTGGCCAAGCTAATCCGCGTTTTTTTGTGCTTTTTTAAATCACAGGTTTTTTTGTGGGCAAGAAACCGTTAAAATCTCCGCTTTTGTGAAAGTCGATTCTTCTAAATCGTTTAGTAGTTAAGTCGTCTAGCAGTAAGTGTCAAGAGAGTAGAAACATGAGTGTATCTGAACGCTGGTTATTGCCTGATGGGGTTGATGAGCTATTACCGCCAGAAGCCTGGTCAGTTGAATTAATGCGTCGAGAGTTATTGGATCTATATTCAAAATATGGTTACCAATTAATTTCACCCCCTCTTATTGAATATCTTGAATCACTGCTTACCGGTACTGGTAATAATCTCGATTTACAAACCTTTAAATTAACGGATCAATTAACGGGCCGTTTGATGGGTGTTCGCGCTGATATTACGCCTCAGGTTGCAAGAATAGATGCTCATTTATTGCAAAGTAAGGGGATTAGTCGGCTTTGTTATGTCGATACCGTCTTGCATACGCGCCCAGCTCATATACAAACAAGTCGTAACCCACTTCAAATAGGTTGTGAGCTGTTTGGAGAAGCTAATTCTAAGGCTGATATTGAAGTGATTGCTTTGATGTTAGAAACGCTTACTTTGGCTGGTATACCCAGTATTCATATCGATTTAGCGCATGTTGGTATCTATAAAGGTTTAATAGAATCTTCTTCCCTTGATGGCGAAACTGAGAATAAAATATTTGACGCCTTGAGTAGAAAGTCTATTCCTGAATTAAATTCCTTAGCGGAATTAGTGCCAGATAATAAGGAGATTATTCTTCTTATTAAAGATATTGCTAATCTTAGTGGCGGTAGCGATGCATTGGATAAGATTGAAAAAACAGTCTCAAGCTTAGAATTGAGTAGCGCGAATATTGTCATAGATGCGATTAATGAGCTTCGCTTAATTACTTCGCAAATTCGGACGTGTTTTAAGCAGGTAGAAATTGGCTTCGATTTTTGTGAGCTAAGGGGTTACAGCTACCATACCGGGATTTTATTTTCAGCCTTCAGTACTGGGTATGGTTATGCTTTGGCTAAAGGTGGTCGCTACAATGATATTGGAAAAAGTTTTGGACATATTGGTCAGGTTAAAGACCAAACATCTAGGCCTGCGACAGGATTTAGTGCGGATTTAAAGGCTCTGGTGCGTTTAGCGAAGCAACAAGTTAAAAACATAAGCCATCAAGCTATTTTCGCGCCTGTTAGTGATGACACTGTATTATTGGCAAAAGTAAAAGAATTAAGGCTAAATCATAGTGTTATTCAAGGCCTGAGTGAAAAGGATACACCGGAATTACTTGGTTGTAATCAGGCTTTGGTTTTTGAAAGCAATAGCTGGCAGGTAAAGCCTGTTTTGTAGAACTGATTATGTTTAGTTCCAAGAAAGAAATTTAATTTAGCGGTCTTTAAGATCATTTGGCCTAACAGGTACTAAAGCGTTTCGCTTTTTCAATGAGAAGATAAGTTATGGGTAAAAATGTTGTCATTTTGGGCACTCAATGGGGTGACGAAGGCAAAGGTAAAATTGTTGATTTGCTGACCGATCAAGCTTCTGTCGTAGCACGCTTTCAAGGTGGGCATAATGCGGGTCATACTTTGGTCATTGATGGTGAAAAAACGGTTTTGCATCTGATTCCTTCCGGCATCTTGCGTGACAATGTTAGTTGCTTAATAGGTAATGGCGTTGTTTTATCACCGGATGCTCTTTTAAAAGAAATGACAGAGCTTGAAGATAAAGGTATTCCGGTTAAAGAGCGTTTAAAGTTGAGCTTGGCTTGTCCGCTTATTCTTCCTTACCATGTTGCGCTTGATAAGGCACGTGAAGTAGCAAAAGGTGATGCTAAAATTGGTACAACGGGCCGAGGTATTGGGCCAGCGTATGAAGATAAGGTGTCTCGACGTGGTTTGCGCTTAGGTGACTTGGTTCACCCTGAAAGCTTTGCAGACAAGCTTAAAGAAATTATGGAATACCATAATTTTGTCTTGGAACACTTCTATAAAGTAGAGACGGTTGATTACCAAAAAACATTAGATGATGCCCTAGAAATGGCTAAGATATTATTGCCAATGTCGATTGATGTGACTGATGAGCTGCACCGTTGTCGTAAAGCGGGCGAGAATATTTTATTTGAAGGTGCCCAAGGTTCTTTATTAGATATCGACCATGGTACTTATCCTTTTGTAACGTCTTCAAATACTACTGCGGGTGGTACTGCAACGGGCAGTGGTTTTGGCCCCATGTATCTTGATTATATTCTAGGTATTACCAAAGCCTATACCACACGTGTCGGTTCTGGGCCTTTCCCCACTGAATTATTTGACGATCAAGGTAAGCATTTAGCAAAACAAGGTCATGAGTTTGGTGCGACAACAGGTCGTCCTAGGCGCTGTGGTTGGTTCGACGCGGTCGGTTTACGCCATGCTATTCAAATAAATTCGGTGTCCGGTATCTGTTTAACAAAACTGGATGTGCTAGACGGACTAGAAACAATTAACGTGTGTGTGGGTTATCAAACCAAAGCGGGTAAAGCCTTAACTCGACCTCCACTGGATGGGCGTGGTTATGAAGATTTAGAGCCTATTTATGAAACTCTGCCTGGCTGGACGGAAAGTACTTTAGGTGCAAAGACTTTAGAAGAGCTTCCTGAGAACGCTCGTAACTATATAAATTACATAGAGCAACAAGTTGAGGCCCCCGTCGATATTATCTCAACGGGCCCTGATCGTGTTGAAACAATCGTCTTAAGACACCCTTTCAATTAAGTTTAAGCAGCACTTAAGCGAAAAAAAACCTGAATTTTAAAAATTAAAAGTTCAGGTTTTTTTTAGGCTATTTTTCGGGAGTATTTTTTTTATTCCACTTGCATTGCTGATCTTCATTAGTTTAGTGTCGCCACCTTCGGGGTGGCGGACATGTCTTTTGTGTCAGATATTTTTACAGTCGTCATCAGGCTTTATCTTATTTTTCCTTTATAATCAGCTAGATATATAGTTGGCTTATCTTTTGCTTTATTCTTTGCAAATTGATTTATTTTGGAGTTGTAAGATGAAAAATTTAACAAAGGTTATTGCTGCAACATGTTTGGCTGTATTGGTTTCTGGTGGTGCACAGGCGAACTTAATTGATAATGGTAGTTTTGAAGATATTGGTAGCTCGGTTGCTATAGGTGGTTATGGCGCGGCTTCTACATGGCAGATTTATTCATCTATCCCTGAATGGGATGCAAGTCAAAACGTAGAGATCTGGTCTAATAATTTTATTGTACCTGCTTATGAGGGTAACAGAGTACTTGAGTTAAATGCTCATCCAGGTGATGCAAATGGAACGTTTTCGATTTTTCAATCTTTCATGACTAATATTGGTCAAACATACGAATTAACCTTTGCAGGGCGTCGTCGACAAGAAAACTCTGATGAAAGCTTTTCAGTGAGTGTGGGGGATTTAACTGACTCTATATATAACCAGGCTTGGGGCTACTGGAATGAATACAGCTATCAGTTTACAGCTTTAGCAGCATTATCTACGTTGACATTTACATCGCTTGATGGCGGGCAAGATACAACAGGTAATATTTTTGATGATGTTAGAGTGACAGCCGTACCGGCGCCTGGATCTTTAGTGCTAATGGTAATTGGTTTGGCAGGTTTGGCTTATAGCCGAAAAAAAGCTAAATAATATCGATAGTGTTGTTCTGCATTAAACCATCTCTCAAATTTGTTTTAATGCAGCTTGAAATTGAAAAATCCTCTTATCATCTGATAAGAGGATTTTTTTTGTAGAGTCTATTTATTTCTTTTTTTACATATACCAACACTTCACATTCTCAAGTATTGGCTATACTTGTTGTTAGCATTAGGAAATGTGATTTCAAACTTGCCATATTAACTTTCTGAAATTTTGAAAAAACACTGGCGCTTATTTAACAAAAGCGACGTGTGTGCACCATTTTTCTGGCAAACAAATGATTGATCGAAGTCGCATAATCGTCTTACCCAGGCAGCCAAGTAAGGTAAAGTAATGAGTGCTTCAGAATCTAAAAAAAACCAAAAAAGTGAACGTGTTAAGTCCTCAACTAGTTCTTCAACTGGTTCTTCAACAAGGTCTTCTGATCCTGCATCAGACATCATGGATCCTCAAACGCAGCTTCGCGAAATTCAGCAGCTATTATTTGGTCAGGAAGTCGCTGAAGTACGCCAAACGATAGAAACTTTAAGTAGCCATAATGAGAATCAATTTGCTGAAATGAACAAGCAAATTACACACTCAATAAAAGAATTGAAAACACAGTTTAACCGTCAATTAGATGACTTGACGTCTCATGTAAACAAGTTGAATGATGACGCTCAGGGCCGTGACTCATTAATAGAGGGTGAGTTATCTACCTTGCAGCAAGATTTTGATGGTTTCCAAAAGCAAACAGTTACAGCGCAAGACTCACTTGAAAGTCAGTTATTTGCTGAAGCAGAAAAATTAGCCGCAGAGATGGAAAATAAATATAAAGATGTATTAGAAAAACTAGGCAATGCATCGGGTGATTTATCTGACCGTAAAACAGATAGAAAAGCACTGGCTGCACTATTTGCAAATATGGCCAATAGTTTAGAAGGCGAATCTAGCTGAAATGCAGAAACCTGAAGGTAAAGCTGAAGGCCAACAACCTTTAGATGATACTTTAGAAAAACCAGAAACCCATGCCCCTCATAGCAAGGTTGATGATGGTGTGGAAAATGATTACCTAAAGCTTAGACGTTTATTGCTAGGTGATGATTATTCAGAAGCATTACATCGATATATATCAAAAGAAGAAGATGTTGATCGTATTGTCGAGGCCTTACCCAGGGCTTTGAAAAAAAGTTCACTTCATGATTTGGGCGAATCACTAGCACCGGTTGTGGACCAAGCAATTGGAAAATCAATTGATCAAAACCCTTCTCGAATTACCAATATTCTGTTTCCTATCATGGGACCTGCTATTCGAAAAGCAGTCGCATCAGCCTTAGCTGAAATGGTTCAATCTTTAAATACCTTACTTGAACAAAGCTTATCACTTGGCTCGCTTAAATGGCGTATTCAAGCATGGCGCGCAGGCATGCCTTATGCAAAATATATACTGTTGCAGACGATGGCATTTCGTGTTGAACAAGTATTGCTTGTCCATAAAGAAACCGGCTTGCTTTTAAATTCTGTTACTGCGCCGGAAGTTGAAGCACAAGACCCTGAGTTGGTGTCGAGTATGCTGACGGCGATTAGTGACTTCGTTTCAGATTCTTTTTCAGGTGGGCGTGAAACACTTGAACGTATTCGTTTTGGAGATCTTGAGCTATATTTGAATGTTGGCCCTCATGCCATTCTAGCGATTGCAGTACGCGGCTCGGCTTCAGATGAGCTGTTTTTACACGCTCATACCACTATTGAAATAATACATGCAGACTTTGCTCAGCAATTAAAATGCTTTGATGGTGATCGGACTATATTCGAAAAAAGTAGTCCAATTTTATCTGAATGTTTATTAAGTCAAAAAGTGAGTCACAAATCCAAACGAAAACCTTGGTTAGCAGTCTCTCTTATAATAGGCTTTATGGCCTACCTTATCGGGCAAAGCATCACATCCTGGCAGCTCGATCAACAATTCAAACAACTAGAAACCTCAATGGCCAGTGAAACAGGGTATGTTGTGATCTCTACCCGACGTGAAGGTAAACGCCTTTATGTCAAGGCATTGCGAAGCCCCGAGTCTCGTTCAGAGGATGATATAGAGTCATCTTTAGCAAATAAAACGGGTGTAGGCATTATGATTGATGCAAATGTTGTGCATTTTGGCGCTTTACCAAAACCGGTTGTAAAGCCTCAAACTAATTATGAATTATTCCAAACGCTTGTATATAGCTTACAAAATACGACATTTTATTTTGAAGCGGGTAAAGTTCAATTATCAGAAATAGAGTTAATGAAAATACCCAGTCTAATAAAAAATATTACAGAAATAGAGCGTTTGGTGAATGAAAATCAGTTTGAAAACTTTCAGATTATTTTGATGGGGTTTGCAGATAGTTCCGGCTCTTCGAGCATTAATAAGAAGGTGAGTCAGTTGAGGGCAAATGAGGTTAAATCGATTCTCACAGCGAATAAGATAAATGCAGATATCATCGTAACCTGGGGAGCAGGGAATATTGATCGGGATGATGTATCTGAAGATCTTCAGCGAAGAGTCACACTTCAGGTGCTTGCCAAGCCTAAAAAACAAAATGCTAGCCAGCAAGGAGAGCTGTTGTGACTAAGGTGATAGCCAAAAAAATCTGTATGGTCGGGCCCTTTGCTGTTGGCAAAACGAGTTTGGTGCGCCGCTTTGTGGAAAGTATTTTTAGCGATAATTATATGACAACTATTGGCGTCAAAATTTCCAAAAAAATAGTCGAAGCAAATGATTATCAGGTCAATTTAATGATCTGGGATATTGAGGGGGTTGATGTTTTTACCTCACTTAAACCGAGTAACTTGAGAGGTGCAGCGGGTGTCTTATTGGTATTGGATGGCACTCGACCAAAAAGCATCGACGTTGCTGACGATATTTATAAGACACTGCGTGAGTACCTGCCAGACGTGCCTGTCGTTTGTTTATTAAATAAAAGTGACCTGGATATTGATTGGAAGTTAGAGTCCACTGATATCCAAAAGCTTGAAGCATCAGGTATGACAACCATCAAGACCAGTGCAAAAACAGGTGAAAATGTCGAACAAGCATTTCAGATACTGGTAGATGAAATGGCGCAAAATTCAGAAGGCTCAGTATTATTATGAGTCTATTGGATGGTGTTATTCAAGAGCTTGGTGTTGTTGCACTGGCCAAAGAAGATAATAGTCATTTCAGGGTGCTGAATAATCAATGTTCTTGGTTTGACGATTTATTACGATCACTTGGTTGTATTTTATCTGAAGATTCATCTTCAATTAGTTGCGATGCTTTATGCAATGCCTTTCCTTTTATTGAAAACTTTTTGATTGATGCAAAAGACATATGGAATAGCAGCAATCAGCAAACAATACGTTCGGGAATCTGGACAGAGTTAGATCAAAAAAATAACGAGTATCAACTCGAAGCAAGAGCTTGCTGTATTCAGGGTGAAGCCGTTTTATTAATAGAAAACCACACCCCGACATTTTTCAAATATCAGGGTGTATACCAAAAAGCACGCGACATAGCTTTGCTGAATGAAAAGCTGATTTCTGAATTAAATTTACGTCAACGTCAGCTTCAAAGTGAAATAGAACGTCATATTTTACAGAGTAACTCTATTCAGCAAGTTTCCGACAGTATTCAGGGGCATACTTCGGCGGTGCTGATATGTCAGCCAAATGGTGATGTTGAAGTGATCAATAAAGCCTTGGTTGATATTTATCAGTTAGATCCTCAGGCTGATTTGAAGCGCACATCATTGCTTGACCAGTGGATAGCTGAAGCTGAAAAAGTCTATCCGGAATTGAAACGTGTTATTGAAAAAGGTTCATATTGGGAAGGTGAGTTCGAGAGTAAAAATGCTTCAGGAATCACACGCTGGGTTCGCCTGACTATTGGTCCGATCAAAGAATATGATGGCAGTATTTCTCATTACGTTTGTGTCGCCAATGATATTAGCGAATTTCGGAATATGAATGACAGTAATAGTTCAGAGCATGGTTATGACTTTACGACTCATCTCCCGAATCGACGGCATTTCTGGCGACATATCAATAATTTGGCAGAGTCTGTTCGGTCTGATGAATATGGCATGGCTTTGATGTATATCGATTTAGATTACTTCAAGCGGGTGAACGATGATTTAGGCCATCAGGCCGGTGACTTTCTTCTTAGTACTATTGCCACACGGATATCACGTTGCGTCAAATATCACGACTTTGTGGCTCACCTGGGTGGTGATGAGTTTGTGGTCGTGATGCAGTATGTTGAAGATATAGCGTTGCTTCAGTTGGTGGCAGAACGAATTTTAGCCGCGGTTAGAGAGTCCTTGTTTGTGAATGAGCAATCTATTTCTATGTCTGCCAGTATTGGCATTGCAACTACTTTTGATGCCCGGTTTGAACCGGGTGATTTAGTTCGACAGGCTGATCTCGCCATGTATGCAGCGAAAGAGTTAGGGAAAGGTCAGGCGCGTTTTTATGAAATCCATATGGAGCACAATATACCCCATAAATTACAGCGAGAAAGGGAGTTAATAGATGCCTTGGAAAAACAAGAGTTTGTTCTTCACTTTCAACCCCAGATTAGTATTTCAGGAAAAGAAAGTGTTCGAGCAGAGGCGCTGATCAGATGGCAACACCCAGCCCATGGCTTGCTTGCACCGGGTGACTTTATTGCTATTGCCGAAGAATCTGGCTTGATCATCCCTATCGGTACTTGGGTTTTAAAACAAGCGTGTCGTGTGGGGGCTGATTTAATAGGGCGCCACCAGCAAACCTCTATTACTGTGAATATTTCAGCGAAACAACTAAAACATCCTGGGTTTTATGACACCTTGGTTCAATGTCTTTCAGAGAGTCAGTTTCCGGCAAGTCTTCTAGAATTAGAAATTACAGAAAGTTGTTTTCTAGAAGATATGGAGATCGTTATTAGCTTATTGAATAGAATACGCCAGCTGGGTGTCACCATTGCCTTGGATGATTTTGGAACAGGGTTTTCTTCATTAAATTATCTACGAAAACTCCCTGTCGATTACCTGAAAATAGACCGCTCCTTTATTCAGGAATTGAAGGTAGATCATGAAAGTCAGGCGATTACTGCATCGGTCATTAAGCTGGCTCAGAAATTAAATATTCGAGTTGTTGCAGAAGGTGTGGAAACGCTTGAACAGTTTGATTTCTTAAGGCGCTGGCATGTTGATTTTGTCCAAGGTTTTTTATTTTATAAACCTCTGCCATTAAATGTCTTACAAGAATCATATTGCACCATTAGAACCCTTAATGATGAAAATAAGTTAGCGGATTCATAGTTAGATTTGACTGATGTACCTACAAATTATACATATTTATGCTTATGCCGATATTTATGTGCCGGGTATGAGCCCAGAATACGCATTTCTTTGCCAAAAAAATCGAGTTCTTCTAAGGCATTCCTGACTGCTTTTTGCTGGTGATGTCCTGTTATATCTATGTGGAAATGACTTGCCTCCATGGTCCCACCATCCATATAGCTTTCTAGCTTTATCATGTTAATGCCGTTCGTAGCAAACCCTCCTAATGCTTTATAAAGTGCTGCAGGCATATTCCGGACTGAAAACAGAATGCTGGTAATATAGTGCTGTTTTGGATCGTAGTTAGCGTCTAAAGCGCTTTTTGCCAAAATAATAAATCGTGTTGTGTTGCCCATTATATCCTGAAAGTTTTCGGCAATGATCTCTAGGCCATAAAGTTTTGCTGCCAAGGTTGAGGCAATCGCGCCATGGCTGCCATATAACGAAGCTGAGTCTTTTTTCTGGGCTAACTCCTTAGCAGAAAGTGCCGTATCCATTGCAACCAATGGCGTAATGTTTAAATTATCTAATCTATGGAAGCATTGAGCCAAAGCTTGCGGATGAGAAGCTACTGTCTTGATTTGTTCAAGCTTGATGCCAGGAAGAGCCAGTAAGCAATGATTGACCGGCTCAAAGTGTTCACCAATGATATGTAAGTGAGTTTTGGGCAGTAGACGATAAATTTCTTCAACACGCCCTGCCGTTGAATTTTCAAGTGGAATCATGGCGAAGTCTGCTTTACCTTTTTCAACCAGTTGGATGGCTGTCTGAAAGTTCTCACACGCAAGAGCTTGGTAGTTTGGAAAAACGGTTTTGCAGGCTAGATGAGAATAAGCCCCCTCAATACCTTGGTAAGCGACAGTAACAGTAGTGGGTGCTGCTTGTTTGTTGTTCATAAATAATGTTTTTATATGGGTGAAAGGCTCTTTATATGAATTTTAATCTCTTTTGGCAAGTTAGTAATTAATTGGTATTGAAATTGTTGCCATTGAGAGGATAATCCCTTCCATTCAAGTAGCAGGTGCTCGGCTAAAAAGGGTTCTCTTTCAAGCTCCAAACACAGAAGCATTTTCTTCTAGTTCGCTTTTGTTTCGAGAACTAAGACACCGCTCTTTCAATTATTTAAAACTTAAAATAGGAGAGTAAAATGAGGTGGTATATTGCCTTTGTAATTGGCTTACTGGTAAGTGGGAGTGCGCACGCATTAGAAACTAATGGATTGATACTGGATTTAACCAGCCATTGGGTTGGGTATGCTTCGATCGCTATCTTTATAGCGGCTTATGTTTTTGTCATTCTAGAAGAAAAAATACATATGCGAAAGTCAAAACCTGTCATGCTCGCCGCAGGTTTGATCTGGATACTAATCGCGCTAACCTATAACTCGCAAGGTTTGCCTGAAAGTGTCGAACCCGCCATTCGGCACAATTTTCTAGAATATGCAGAACTCTTTTTCTTCCTGCTTGTCGCCATGACCTATATTAATGCCATGTTAGAACGCGGTGTTTTTGAAGCACTACGAAATTGGTTGGTTGCAAAAGGTCTGAGTTATCGCGCTTTATTTTGGTTAACAGGAATTCTGGCATTCTTTATCTCGCCAGTTGCAGATAACCTGACAACCGCATTAATAATGTGCGCTGTTGTGCTTGCTGTCGGTAAGGATCAGCCTAAGTTTGTCGCTATTGCTTGTGTTAATATTGTCGTGGGCGCTAATGCTGGTGGGGCCTTTAGCCCTTTCGGTGATATTACCACCTTGATGGTTTGGCAAAAAGGGGTGGTTGATTTTTGGGAATTTTTTAATCTATTTATTCCTTCAGTCATTAACTTTGTCTTGCCGGCACTTATTATGCAATTCGCTTTACCTGCGGGTAAACCACCCAAAGCAGAAGTGGATATGGACGGAATGAAATTCGGTGGGCTAACGGTTGTAGGTCTGTTTCTTATGACCATCGTGACCGCAGTCAGTTTCCATAATTTTCTACATATTCCACCCGTATTCGGGATGATGACAGGCTTGGCGTATCTGAAACTCTATGGTTTTCATTTGCGTCAGAAATCAAAAGCATGGTCGCATTGCACTGAAAACCCTCCCGGCTCAAATGATGATCCTTATGATTTCGATGTTTTTGCCAAAATTGCGCATGCAGAATGGGATACCTTATTCTTCTTCTATGGCGTTATTTTAGCGGTAGGCGGTCTCGGTTTTATCGGTTACTTAAGTATGATTTCTGGATTTATGTATGGTGAACTTGGCGCTACCAATGCCAATATTCTGGTCGGTGTGCTGTCAGCGATTGTTGATAATATACCGGTGATGTTTGCTGTGTTAACCATGAACCCTGAAATGTCTCATATGCAGTGGTTATTAGTCACTTTAACGGCAGGCGTAGGGGGTAGTCTTTTGTCAATTGGTTCCGCAGCAGGCGTTGCTCTAATGGGGCAGGCTCGAGGCCAATATACTTTTTTCAGTCATCTAAAATGGACCCCAGTGATTGCGCTTGGTTACGGTGCCAGTATTTGGGCTCATCTGTTATTGCATGCTTAATCTAAAGAATTAAATCTTTTGACCTGTGTCTATGACGCAGGTTTATACTGTTTTTGGAAAGTTAAAGCACAGTATTAATTCTTAGGCGTTTCCCGTTTTTAATGCTGTGAATATGGACACGTTTTAGTGACATGTGAACCCGAAAATATAGAAAGGACGTACTAATGCATTTCCCAATACGCATGCCCAAGGGCTTAAGATGCCACCGTGTTTTTCTGGCTGTCATATTAGTCTCTATTGCCGAATATACCGTTAGTGCAGAAGAAAAATTGGCAGCTTCACAGCAGCCGCTGCAAGAGTCTGTTACTGATAAAAAACAACAGGCTCTCTCGCCAGAAATGCAGCTTTATGAAATACAAAAAATTCTTGGGAAAATCGATAATTCAAATGCCAACCCCGTTATGAAGGTAGTAACTGAGGCGAAAGAAGTCTCAAATGTGATGAATGATAATGCACAAGCCAAACACGCGAAACCGGCTATGGGCAAGAAAATGAAAATGAAAATGAAAATGAAAATGAAAAACAAAAATAAAAACAAGATGAATATGCAGAGGCAGAAGTCAATGATGGGGCAGCGACCTATGTCCCAGGCTAGTTCAATGCAAACCACGGATAGTTTGCCTGGTTATCCGCAAGCGGCCCACCTATACCACTTGGGTGCAGCAGATTTTTTTCTTGATCACACCGAGCAACTTTCACTATCAAGTCAACAGACAGAATCGTTGACTGTTATTAAAAGTGGATGGGTGGCGTATCAAGAAAAGGCTAATGTGCAGATTGCTGATCTTGAGCAGATTCTTTGGCAAGAGACTGCTCAAGGACAGCCAGACCTTGAGAATATCCGCAAAATAATAGCGGATATCGAAGCATTAAATGCTCAGCTCCGGCTAGACTTTATTACTCGGGTGGGTAAGGCCGTCACCGTACTAAGAGCTGAACAAGTCGCCCTTTTAATCTCAGTTGAGAAATAACCATAATGAATCTTTTTAATCAGCGTAAGTTACTTACAGCAACACCGACACCGCTTTTTTACACATTAAGAAAATTTGTACTGGCCCTCGTGATGAGTGTTTTTCTATGTTTGCCGGTAGCGGCTCAGCAGTCGCAAGCGGAGCATGAAAGCCACCATCCGGATGTCTATGGTGGACAGCCTGGCGCTGCCAATCAAGCTATACCCCAAACTATACCCCAAACTATACCCAATACACCGCAGACAACAAATAAGAGAGCAGGGAAGGGGGGCGGTATGGGCGCTGGCATGGGCAGCGGTATGGGAGGAGGCATGGGTGGCGGCGCAGGCGGTGGCATGGGCGGTATGATGGAAAAAATGGGCGCACCCAAACCAAAGGACTTGTACCCATCATTAATGCGACTACCGGAATTACCACCAGAACAGCGTGATAAAGTCGAAAGTGATGCTCAGCAACGCATGGAAACTGGAACAGGGATTATGATGCAAGGTTTCAGTGCCTTGAGTCAGGCAAGTGCGCGCCAGGATTTTGAACTAATGCAAGCTGCGGTTAGTGATGTTGAACAAGGGTTAGCTCAATATGATAGTGGCTTAGCGGCCAAGCGGGCGTTGGCTGAAGGGCAAGCACCGCGCAACGTCGCCTTGCAATGGTTCAAGCGTGAAATGAATTTATTGCCGACCCTGGCCGCTGAAGGTGAATACTTTTTCCTAGGCATGTCTCCGCTGCACACAGGCGTTATGCTGATCTTGCTGTTATTTACGGTGGTGATGGTGTGGATGTATCTGTTTAAAATGCGCAGGGCAGCAGCGCTGTTAGGCGAATTACGCGATCGGTCGGCGGTACCTGAAAAAGGGGAGCAGTCGGTGCCAACAGCATCTACCAGCAGCACTGGCCTCGAAACACCAGCACCAACACCAGCACCAACACCAGCACCAGCACCAGCACCAACACCAGCACCAACACCAACAACGGCACCAACAACAGCACCAGCAACAGCAACACCACCAACATCGGAAGCATCGGTAACGCCCGTGGTTTCTCAGGCGGTCAAAGGCGGACGTTATAACGGGCCGCTAAAAGTTGTCGGTATCTTTACTGAAACACATGAAGTGAAAACCTTCAGATTGGCTGCTCCCGATGGGCAGCCTCTACCTTTTACCTATGAGCCGGGTCAGTTTGCAACCTTGACCTTAAACATTCCGGGGCAAAGTAAGCCAGTTAAGCGTTCATATACCATTGCGTCCTCACCGACACAGCGCGATTATCTTGAGTTGACAATTAAGCGCGAAAGTCAGGGGCTTGTATCACGGCATATGCATGACACCGTGGCATTGAATGACCTGTTAGAGGTCAAAGCGCCGAATGGAAGGTTCTATTTCAATGGCCGTGATACTGATAGTGTTGTTTTGATCTCGGGTGGTGTAGGGGTTACACCGATGATGAGTGCAGCGCGCTATCTGACGGACAAGTGCTGGTCTGGAGAAATTTATTTTTTATTTTGCACCCGCACCAGCAACGATTTTATTTTTCAGAAAGAACTTATGTACATGCAGTCGCGTCATAAAAACTTACATGTACTGGTCAGTATGACGCGGTCTGAAGGCACAAGTTGGATGGGGCCACAGGGTCGTTTTACACCACAATTAATCAATGATTTTGTGCCAGATATTAGTTCTAAGGAAATTCATATTTGTGGCCCCCAGCCTATGATGGATGGCACTATCTCAATGTTGACAGAATTAGGCGTTCCAAGAAATCTGATACAGCTCGAGGCATTTGGCGCTGCTCCGACAGCGAAAAAAGCCCCGCCACCCCCAACACCCCCTTCGCAAACGTCACCCGCACCAAGTGCCCCTATGCCGCCTTCTCAAACGGCATTTACGACGCAATTTTCATCATCAGGCAAAACGGCTCAAATGAGCGCCGGTGAAACCGTGCTAGAAGCGGCTGAGGCTGTGGATGTGGAAATTGATAATTCATGTCGTGCAGGCAGTTGTGGCAGTTGTATGGTCAAGCTGTTATCTGGCGAAGTTGCGATGGAAGTTGATGATGCCTTAGAAGAAGAGGACAAAGCTCAGGGGTATATTTTGGCCTGTCAGGCTGTCCCTGCTACTAATATTGTAGTGGAGGCGTAAGCGCGTGAATTCTCAAGAGCGTTACTTGGTTGGCTCATTGGTGGGGTTAATGTTGTTGTTATGGTCAGGGTTTATTTGGCATCGTGATCCTGCATTTCCGGGCAGTTTTATCGGGAGTATGCTCGGTATTGCGGCTGCTACATTGATGTTTGTACCACTTTTTTATTTGGTGATTAAACGAATCAAACCACTAAAGAAATGGATCACGCAGCGAGTATCGATGCCTAAATTGTTGCTGTGGCATGTCTACGCAGGAATTTTCGGCCCCCTCTTGGCGCTCCTGCATAGCGCTCATCGATTTGACAGTAGCTTAGGTATCGCATTGATTTTTTTAATGTTTGTTGTGGTAATCAGCGGTTTTGTGGGGCGCTATCTACTAAGTCATATCTCGTCTGGTATTCGCACAAAGACAGCATTGCGGAATGACTTATACCAGAAATTCCAGCAGGCTTCTGCGGCATTCTGTCATCAAGAGCACTGCGCTCAGGTAACACAACTGAGCAATACAAATACGGCTTTATTGCCAGCCGCTAGCATGGTCAGTTGGCAAGGGAAGTCAGCAGTGGACAGTTCTAGGCATGAAGTGTTGCGTTTAGTCGATGCTCTCTCTGATATTGATTACAGCATCAAAATGCATAACAGCATTAAACGCTGGTTTAAACGCTGGTTGAAATCCCATATAGCAATCTCTTGTACGCTGTATGGGCTGGTGATTTTTCATATTGCGGCTGAAATATATTTTGGGTTGAGGTGGCTATGAAAAAAATACTCATACTGGTATTGGGCGTTGGATTGGTCATTGCGCTGATCAGTCACTATACCCACTTACCAGAAACACTATCTGACATTGCTTGGGAACAAGTCGTAGTGCCTGGAAAGCTCAGTGCCGCTCATGCGTTTCTAGATAATGACTGCGAAGCCTGTCATACACCAATTGAAGGCGTAGAGCGTGATAAATGTGTGATATGTCATGCTAATGACAGCTATATTACCCAGCGTCAACCCACGGCCTTTCATACTGATATCGGTGAATGCAGCGCCTGCCACACAGAGCATAAGGGGCGCGAGGCGAAGATTTCAACGATGGATCATCGTGCACTGACAACCATCGGCCTGAATATGCTGGGGCAATTCAAAGGCCCGAACCATGAAGGGGTTATTGCGAAAGCTTTTCTTGACGACTTATTAGCCTCAGGCCGAATGCCTGCCTCATTATTTGTTCATCCAGATGTGTCGAGTGAGGAAGCTCTGTTGCAGTGTAGTACTTGCCATCAAAACGACGATCGGCACTTTACGCTATTCGGGCAAGACTGCGT
Organism: uncultured Oleiphilus sp.; assembly: GCA_963974595.1. Lineage (GTDB taxonomy): Bacteria > Pseudomonadota > Gammaproteobacteria > Pseudomonadales > Oleiphilaceae > PZPK01. Next base: position 18,187 of record CAXBDA010000051.1, read on the forward strand.
GCAATGTCACCGAACCGATCAGTGGTCATTGCCAGAATTCTTGCATCCATCCAATCAATCCCGTGACTGCAACCAGTGCCATGAAGCACCGCCAAGTCACTACATGAAGCATTTTAAAAAGATCTCAGCCAAGGTGGCAGGCAATCCCAAGGCGCCGGTCGAAAACTGTTTTGCCTGCCACCAAAGTACATCGTGGAATGATATTAAACGGGCGGGCTGGTACAAGCACCACTAAGATAGAGATAAGATTAACACTGCTACTTAATCGTATTGCCATTGCTGGCGCCCCGCTCCCCTGGAGAGGAAACAAACAAAAGGAAAAAGTATGAACATGACAACTAAAATCAAACGAGATTTTCTCATGGCATTTTTAAGCCTAATAATAGTTGGTTTGTCAGGCTGTGCTAGCCTGCATGATGGTGAGGGCCTCGAGCACGAACCAGGTGAGTCAAAAATAAAACACAAACACTGAAAAACTTTGTAGCACGGTAAGGATAAAGTGGTGACTAAGGAGCATAATGGAATAGGAGGGTAGAACCTCAAGGGCGTATTGATCTTAACCAGTAAAAAGATAATAGCAATTATCCTGACACAAGAGAGTCAGCAGACCAGCCATCAAATAAATCGGTAGTGCTGCTCGCCCTTGATCACTGTAAAGATGAAAGCGTCGCATTTTTTCTATTTAACCGTTGACAGTATAGTCATGATTCACCTAAATTAGCGCCCCTATGAAAAAAATATTGACCTGCCTACTGTTGTTGGCCAACTTGAGTTCAGGATTGGCGTTTGCTTGGGATTCCCATCCAGAGGCAGTTGTGGGTCATGGTTCAGCAGACATTAATCTATTGGCTGATTCAGATTATGACTATCCCGATGGCGGTCTGAACCACAATGGCCACTGCTGCCACAGTGGAGCCCATTTAGTGGACCTCATTTTTGACCACGCCACCCCGTTTGTGGCCAGTAGTGATGATGCTTTTATCGTACTAACCCAGGCCCCTGTTTTTCTCTATATCGCCCCGCTCTTAAGACCCCCTATCGCCTAAATTCTTCCCCTGTTTTTTTGTGCGTGCCGTGCAGCATCATGCGCGGTGTTTTTCTCTTCAGCACATGAAGGATTTAGTTTATGTTTTTAAAGAAATGTTTATTGGCGGGCGTGCTCGCCTGTCTGATGTTGCCTGCTTGGGCGGTCATTGCATCCGAATATAAAGAAGTTCCATTATCAATCAGTACCAATGCGGTGCAAAAAATCGATGCCTCACTTACGGGGTTCATTCAACAGGTGTGGTCAGAAAGCCCAGCCATACAGGGCGCTCAAGCCGCTGTTGAAGCAGCGTTGGCGCGAGCCGAAGGTGCTGGCCGTCCTATCTACAACCCCAACCTAGAACTGGATACTGAGCGTACGGATGTCAACACATCCTTTATCGGTTTCAATCAGGCCTTGGATTGGAACGACAAACAGGAGGCTCAAACTCGCATCGCCGATCAAGAAGTTCAGGCTATTATCGCCGAACTGAAGGAAGCTCAACAAAATATAGCAGTGGAGACCTTGGATGCTCTGGCACAATACTTTGCTGCACAGGAGATGCAGGCACTGGCGCTACGTCGCAGTCAGTTGATGAAGGGCTTTATTGATGTGGTGAAACAGCGTCAGGATGCTGGAGACATGGGGGCGCTGGATGGCACCCTGGCTCAAGTCGCCTACAGCGAAGCGTTGATGCAGCAGGCAGCGAGCGAAAGTGAGTTGGCCGAAGCCGAAGCAGCATTGCAGGCTGTTACCGGATTAACCCCCGGTTTAAATCGATCTCGCTGGCCTCAGTTACCTAGTGAATTAGTTGCACCACCGGAGCGGGTTGATTCTGCCTTGATTCAATCTCTGCCAGCACTTGTCGTGTTACGCAGCCGTATGGAAGCCGCTAGATCGCGCATTCGTTTGATTGAACGCGAGAGTCGCGCAGATCCCACCATCGGCATTCGCGCTGGCCGCGACGGTTCTGAAACCCTGTTGGGGCTGAATCTGGAAATCCCCTTGTTTGTTCGTAATAACTTCAAAGCTGGCGTGCGTGCCGCCTCCCATGAAGCAGTTGCTGAAGAGCTGCTTTATCGCGATGCCCACCGTCGTGCCAAGGCCCGTCTCGATGGCAATTTGGGGCGATTCCAAAACACCACCCGTGCTTGGACTTCCTGGGTTGCCACGGGGCAGCAGGCTCACCGTGAACAAGCTGAATTGTTGGAACGGTTGTGGCAAGCAGGTGAATTAAGGGCTACCGATTTTCTGATTCAGACCAAACAAAATATCGATACCCAAGTAGCAGCCACTGTGCTGAAGGGTGAAGTGTGGCGGGCAGCGATTGCCTGGTTGGATGCTTCAGCCCAGGTAGGAGATTGGCTGGGTGTGACACCTAATACACCGACACAAACAAAGAGTTTTGGAGAGTAGAAGAATGAAAAATAGATTAATTTTATTGATGTTAGTGAGCTTGGCTAGTCCCAGCGTTGTTTTTGCAGGAGAGGGGCATGATCACTCAGACGATTTCTCCGGTATTGAGATGAAAGAAGGTCGTGATGGGCATGAAGATAAAGGCCACCAACACGAAGAGGAAAGTCACGACCATGAGGGTGATAGTATTGAGGGTGATGGCCATGAAGAGAAAGAACATGACGACCATGGCGGTGGCCACGATGAAGGTGGCGATGACGATCACGGCGGTGGTGACCATGATGAAGGTGGCGATGATGGCCACGGCCATGGTGATAGCGAGGCAGCAAGCGATGTCGAACTAAGCGACGCCCAGCATCGTATAGCAGGCATAGAAACAATTATAGTTAAGCGTCAATCACTGGGTGATGCCATCACAGCCTCCGGTGAAGCCATACTCAACGCCTATCGCACCACCAAGGTTACGCCACGTACACCGGCCCAGGTGATAAAACGTCATGCCCGGCTTGGCGATCATATCAAAAAGGGCCAGCCATTAATTACGCTCTCCAGTGTCGAGATGGCCGAGGCTCAGGGTGCATTGATGGGGGCCAATGTTGAACTGCGCCGGGTGAAAAAACTGGGACGAAAAGTGGTTTCCGAAAAGCGTTTTGTCTCGGCTCAGATCGCCTATCAGCAAGCTTATGCCAAAGTCAGTGCCTATGGTATGACCAAAAAACAGATTGAATCTTTGATGAATACAGGTGATGCGACACGCGCTACAGGTGAATTTCGTCTGCTCTCTTTCCAGGATGGCACCATCATCAGTGATGATTTTGTGGTAGGAGAATTAATCGAGCCGGGTTATGTTTTGATGACAATCAGTGATGAGTCGCTACTCTGGGTTGAGGCCCGTCTGGCACCGGAAGATGCAGCCCGTGTCACGCTCGGTTCTCCCGCACGAATACAGGTTGGCAAGCGCTGGCTTACTGGTAAAGTTGCTCAAGCCCGTCATACCCTGGATGCAACCACCCGCACCCTGGCTGTGCATATCGAAGTCGCCAATCGGCATGATGAACTCCATCCCGGTCAGTTCGTTAATGTGGTGATTGAAGACAATAATAAACGTGAAGGTCTTGTTGTACCTGTCGATGCTGTTTTGCGCAGTCCCGATGGTGATTGGCAGTTGTTTGTCGAAGTTGCCCCCGGCCGTTTTGAGCCAAAAGAAATTGACGTGTTAACCACGGTTGGTGACCAAATGCTAATCCAGGGTATTGCCGAGGGCACCACCGTTGTGGGTAAAGGTGCTTTTTTTGTGCAGTCTGAAATGGCCAAAGGCGGATTTGATCCGCACAATCATTAAGGGGGACTAGTTCATGTTAAATAAATTAATTGATTGGTCTGTTACCAACCGACTATTGGTTGTGATTGGCCTGCTAACTATTTTGGCGTCAGCGACGCTGATTATTCCGAAACTCAATTTGGATGCTTTTCCCGATGTGACCAATGTCCAGGTTGCGATTAATACCGAAGCACCGGGGCTGGCTTCAGAAGAAGTCGAAAAGTTAATTACCTTTCCCATTGAGGCCGTGATGTATGCCTTGCCTGATGTGGAACAGGTGCGTTCCATTTCTAAAACGGGTCTGTCGGGGATCACCGTAGTTTTTAAAGAGGGTACGGATATCTACTTTGCGCGCCAGCTTGTTTTTGAACGACTTCAATCAGCAAAGGAACTGATACCCGAGGGCGTAGGGACGCCAGAAATTGGCCCCAATACGTCTGGTTTAGGTCAGGTATATCAATACATTCTCGTTGCAGATCAAGATGCGAATGTTGATGTCATGGCACTGCGCAGCCTTAATGATTGGGTCGTTAAATTACTCCTCATGCCGGTTGATGGCGTGACCGATGTTCTCTCGTTTGGTGGTGATGTTCGACAGTATCAGGTGAACTTAAATCCTTCGCGCTTGCTGGCTTATGGTTTAAATCAACAAGATGTAGTTGATGCGTTGGAAAACAATAACGCCAATGCTGGTGGCTGGTATATGAATCGGGGGCAGGAACAGTTGGTGATTCGCGGTGTGGGTTGGTTGGCTGATAATGACAAAGGCTTGGCCCAGTTGCGTCAAATTCCATTGAAAACTGTCGACGGTACTGTAGTGACAGTGGCACAAGTGGCGAGTGTTGAGCTCGGCAGCGAGATACGCCAGGGTGCGGTCACCATGACGCGTCGTGATGAACAAGGTCAGGCAGAACCCTTGGGTGAAGTGATCTCCGGCATTATTTTGAAGCGCATGGGTTCCAATACCAAAGCGACGATTGATGGCATTAATAGCCGTGTTGCCCTGATTCAGCAAGCCTTGCCCGAAGGTGTGACATTCAATGCTTTTTATGATCAAAGTGATTTGATTACCCAAGCCGTTACCACCGTTGTCAATGCATTGCTGTTGGCGTTTATTTTTATCGTCGCCGTATTGGCGCTGTTTTTGATGAACTTGAGCGCGACCTTTTTGGTGCTGGTCTCTATTCCTATTTCGATAGGTATTGCCTTGATGATCATGTCTTGGCTAGG
>CAXBDA010000052.1:0-22766 GCA_963974595.1 uncultured Oleiphilus sp.
TTGACATCAGACTTAGATGGGTAGGGTCAATAGCTTTCTAGAATGACCGTTGGCTTCCAGACGAAGGTCGGCTACAAGGTATTGCGAAAGATCATCAAGATGCCATTGATGGTGGCATGTTTTTCAGTACGCCAGATGATTTTGATGTGATAATTGAGAGAATACGTAAGACTCAATATGAGATTAACGCTTAAGATAGTGTTCATGGCTGCTAATTAAGCGTTGGGGTTTTGGTGTTATTTGCGGGGTTGTGACACTATAGTTCTTTGTTTTTCGATACCTCGCATTTTAATTGATCGCCACGTAGTAGCTTTAGACATACAATAATAACCGGCATCATTCTTCAATGGGTGGGATACCACTAAAGAAAATGCTTGAGGCAGCTTAAGCTCTACTTTTTACTTCGGTTCTAATAGGGAGATTACAGTAGGGGGGATGAATAAATACCAACTAGGAAGTCGAATGCACGACATTAGTCCAACTTTAGAAACTGTTCCAAAATCCATCCCAAAATTAGTTGTCGGTATTGGCTCATCGGCTGGCGGGCTGCTCGCCCTAGAAACATTCTTTGATGCCATGCCAGATGATAGCCATATCGCCTTTGTTGTAATTCAGCATCTGTCTCCCGATTTTGACAGTCACTTGGACGATTTGCTGCAAAAATACACCCGAATGAAGGTTAAGTTCGCTGAAAACGGTGACTGGATGGAACCGAACAGAGTTTATCTGGCACCTCCCAAGCGAAATGTAAGCGTTTATGGCGGTTTCTTGCATCTAGAAGAAACGGATGAAGTATCACCGCTACCTTTTAGTATTGATCGATTTTTCGAGTCCCTGGCTGATGGTTTGGGCGCTGCCTCTGCGGGTATTATCTTTTCGGGAAGCGGTACCGACGGTACTTTGGGCCTAGAGGCAATACACCTAGCAGGCGGATTGACACTGGCCCAAGACGGTGAATCCGCAGAGTTTGACAGCATGCCTATTTCTGCCCAAACAAGTGGCCACTGTGATCATATCTTACGTCCCGAAGAGATGCCCGCCATCTTGATCGATCATGCTAAAACCTGTAAGACATCCCGAAAAGTAATGGAGCCGCCCCTTGATGAAAGCGAAATAACTGCCGTTTCAAGCATCTTATATCAAACCTACAACGTTGATTTTTCAAAATATAAAGAGGCCACCATTGCTCGCCGAATTGTTCGGCGCATGGAACAAATTCATGCGGAAAGTTTCCAACAATATATTGAGCGATTAACCAAAGACAAGACCGAGTTGGAGGTTCTATTTTCTGATCTGCTTATCGGCGTCACCGAATTTTTCCGCGACCCGGAAAGCTTTTCTTTTATTCAAAATGGCATGCTGCCACACATTTTTGATACGGCCGGTGAGGACGGGGTGCGCTTTTGGGTCGCGGGGTGCTCCACGGGAGAAGAAGCCTACTCCATGGCAATTATGCTGCACGAGTATGCCGAAAAAACCGAGTATAAAGGCAAACTGACGGTGTTCGCCACCGATGCACATGGCTTCGCCCTGGCCCATGCTTCCAAAGGTATTTATGAGGCCGAGCGGCTAAAAAATATTTCTGATGAGCGCCTGTCGCGCTATTTTATTCCTGAAGGCATCGATCGCTACCAAGTTATAAAACAACTTAGATCCAGCGTGGTTTTTGCTTCCCATAATCTACTTCGAGATCCTCCCTTTACACGAATTGATTTAGTCAGCTGCCGCAACCTGTTAATTTATCTAAAATCTGATGCCCATGCCCATGTATTGGCGCTGCTTAATTTCGCTTTGCGCCCCAATGGTCTGCTGCTCTTGGGAAGCAGCGAAGGGGTTGGCCGTCTGGCAAGTAGCTTCAACACACTTCACTCAGCGCACAAACTTTACAGAAAGATAAGGGAAGCCAGACCGGTATTGGAATTTAGTGGCGCCAGAGCGTCACTGCCGTTTCAAACTCCTTTGCATGCCTGGCCAGCAGCGACGAGAATGACGGTCCCTCTTGATAGACAAACGCTTCATGACTATGACCTTTTGTTAAAGAATAATTTGCCGCCAAGTTTGCTCGTCGATGAGGGTGGGCAGGTGTTACATTATTTTGGTGACGTGGCCCGCTATCTAAAACGGCCTGAAGGTAGGGTTGAAGCTAACATATTGCGCATGATTGAAGGTGATTTGCATGTTGCGGTTAGCTTGGCTTTTCAACGTGCTAAAAATAGTGGTGCGTCGGTGCGCATGCCAAATACCAGCATGGCGCGACAGAGCATGGATCAAGATGGCAAAGAGCAAGCCGAAAATATTCGTATTGATGTCGAAGTCAATGTCCTGGCAGACGAGAAAACCGAGTCATCCCACTACCACATTATTTTCTCCCCCCTGGCTGATAACGCTGGCAGACAGGCCACCGCCAAGCCATTGCCCACCCTCAGTGCAACACCCGAGCTACAGTCCCGCCTGTTTGAACTGGAAAGCGAATTGCTGGCCACACAACAAAATCTTCAGGTGATGGCGGATGAAGCCCAGAATAACCGGGAAGAACTATTGGCGGCTAACGAAGAAATGCAAAGCGCTAATGAAGAGCTGCAAAGTACCAACGAAGAACTCCGTTCAGTCAATGAAGAATTGACGACTGTCAATGCCGAATCTGAAAAACGGAATCAAGAATTGCAAGGGCTTAATAGCGACCATTCGCAGCTTCTAAACAATCTTGAAGTCGGTGTTCTGTTCTTGGACATCAACCTACGCATACGCAAATTTAACCCAGCTAGCGCCTTGCTGTTCAACCTTCTGCCACAAGATATCGGTCGGCCTATTGAACATTTGGCTTATCAGTTTTTGGACGACCAGTTACTGACCCCGCATTTGGAAACTGTGATACAAACAGGCCAGTCCCTTGAGGAAGAAGTCTTTACAAAAAATGCGCACTGCTACCTCCAACGCGTAGCGCCGTACAAAAATGGGGCGGGGCAGGTCACTGGGGTCGTCGTCGCCTATACCAACATTTCCCAGTTAAAGGCCGTCAAAAACCGCGCCCAACAATACTTGAATATTGCCGAAGTTATGTTGATAGCGGTGGATAGCGATTCAAGAATCACTCTGATCAATCGTAAAGGCTGCGAAATTCTGGGTTACACCCTTGAAGAACTGGAAGGCAAAAACTGGATAGAATTATGTGCCAGTCAGGCAGAAGCTGACACCCTCAAGGCGATGCAGGGCCGGCTGGTCGGTCAGCGATCCAATCAGTATGACTATTGTGAAAATAACATTCTGACCAAAAATGGTGAGCAGCGCTGCATCGCTTGGCATAGCACCGTCATCACTGATGGCAGTGGACGTAGCGTGGGCACCTTAAGTTCGGGAGAGGATATTACCGAACGAAAAAAAGCACTGCTGGAGCTGCAACAAAGTGAAGAGCAATTCCGAACCTTAACCACGCTCTTGCCTTCTGGCGTTTATCTCACCGACCAAAATGGCGATTGTATCTATGTTAACGATCGCTGGCAGGAGATGACCGGGCTTTCTGATGAGGAAGCCATAGGGCGCAGCTGGATGAATGGTTTACATCCGGACGATTACAAACACATAAAAGATTCGTGGCGCAAGTTGAGCTATTCCGATGGGGATTGGGGAATTGAGTACCGTTTTCTCAATAGGAAAACAAAGGCAGTGACTTGGGTCTATGGACTCGCCAAAAGAATGACTACAATCAATGGCCAACTGACTGGTTACATCGGTGTCAATACCGATATCACCGCGCGCAAAAAATCAGAAGACGCGCTCAAAGCCAGTGAGACCAAGTTCAGAACACTGATTGAAAATATGCAAGGCGCCGCCTATCGCTGTGCCTTGGACGAAGACTGGACAATGGCCTATCTCAGTCCGGTCATTGAAACTATATCGGGTTACCAGGCCGATGATTTTATTGGCAACAAGGTACGTTCCTATGCCAGTATCATTTATCCGGAAGATCAGGCGATGGTTGATCGAATCGTGCGGGATTCACTCGAGGGAAAAACCCCCTATGTTCTGGAATATCGCATCGTCCATGCCGACGGTTCAATTCGATGGATCTGGGAGCGGGGTTGCGCAATCTTTTCTCAAGCGTTCAATGAACGCGAATCCAAGGTCTGTTATCTGGATGGCGTGATCAACGACATCACTCAGCGCAAGCAGACTGAATCACAGGTGCTGACCCTGTCACAAGCGGTCGAACAAAGTCCCGTTATGGTCATGATTACCGGTGCCGATGCTAATATAGAATACGTAAATCAGTCCTTCGAAGACGTAACCGGCTACAGCGCTGCCGAGGTAAAGGGTAAAAATCCCCGATTTTTGCAGTCTGGGAAAACCCCTTTAGCCCATTACCAGGAACTTTGGAAGGCCCTCAATGCAGGGCGGGGGTGGAAGGGAGAGTTATATAACCGCCGGAAAAATGGTGAACTATATTGGGAGCGCGCCAACGTTGCACCGGTCATCGATGACACCGGTAAAACGGTTCATTATCTGGCCGTCAAAGAAGATATCACTCGCGAAAAGCAGCAAGAAGAACGTATTATTTATCAGGCCCACTATGATGCATTAACCAAACTTCCCAACCGATTTCTTGCACTGGATCGGCTGAGCCAACTGATCAAGGAAGCTCAGCGCGCACAAACGCAGGTATCGCTGCTATATTTGGATCTTGATGATTTTAAAAAGGTCAACGATACCATGGGGCATGATGTCGGAGACCAATTATTGGTACAGGCGGCCGCCAAGCTACTTGACGCGGTGCGCGATGTCGATACCGTGGCCCGTCTTGGCGGGGATGAATTTATTGTGCTGATTAGTCATAGCTGCAATGCCTCTGAGGCAGAAATGGTCGCTGAGACCTTGTTAGATCGTTTCGAAAGACCCTTTAAGCTGAATGACCGGGAAATTGTGTTGACGGCAAGTCTAGGCATTTCGGTTTATCCCGACGACGGCGACAATTCCGCAGAACTGCTCCGCAATGCCGACACGGCCATGTATCACTCAAAAGAGGCGGGGCGTAATACCTACAATTATTTTACAGACGATATGAATGCAGGGCTATCAAGAAGGCTGGCATTGGAGGAGCAGCTACGGGGGGCACTGGAGCGTCATGAGTTTTTTGTGTGTTACCAACCGCTTATCAATATTGCCGATCAACAGTTAGCGGGGGCTGAAGCCTTGTTGCGTTGGCGTAACCCTATTCTGGGAGATATTTCCCCGGAAGAGTTTATTCCAATTGCTGAGCAAACCGGTTTGATCGTCGAGATTGGGCAGTACGTCCTGACCGAAGCCATTGCCCATGCCGCGCAATGGCAGTCTGACTATTCAATACCATTTAAAATGGCCGTGAACATTTCACCTCGTCAATTTCGCGATATGAAACTCGTCCCATTTATCGAAAACCTGCTTCAAAAGGCAGCTCTTTCAGGCGCTTCGCTGGAGCTGGAAATTACCGAAGGGGTGTTAATGAGTGGCCATATTTCTCTTGATAAGGCACTTACTGAAATAAGCCGTTTAGGTATTGCTATTGCCATGGACGATTTCGGCACGGGCTATTCGTCACTAAGCTATTTACGCCGTTATCCTTTTAATACACTAAAAATTGATCGAAGCTTCGTAAACGATATCACCAAGGATCCAGCGGATCGTGAGCTGGTGAATGCCAGCATCGCCATGGCTCATGGATTAGGGCTCAAAGTGGTAGCAGAAGGCGTCGAAACCGAGGCTCAATTTGATCATCTTCGCGAGCAAGCCTGCGACTTTGCCCAGGGTTATTTGTTTAGCAAACCGGTGCCGTGGCAAGAGCTGATCACTAAATACAGGGCGTAAGAAAAGGTGTCAGATCTGACACCTTTCTCCTGATATCAATAATTTGTTCTTTTGCGGGAATTCTAAATTCTTTTTCTAAAAGGTCAGGTATCGATCTGGCATACATAAAGTTACCCTTAACATCTTGTCTCTTTATACCGCTATCAGCTGATCTGCTCTGAAGTTTAGTTTTGAAAATGCTTCATCTGCAGGTACTGCACGTCCATAGTAAAATCCCTGGATTTCGTGGCAGCCTAGTGATTTCAGGTAGTTTAATTGTGTTTCGGTTTCGACACCTTCGGCTACAATATTTAATTTTAGACCATGCGCCATCGATACGATGGCATTGACGATACAGGCTTCATCTTGGGTGTCGCTAATATCCTGAATGAAAGACTGGTCTACTTTCAAGGTATGTATGTGTAATTTACGCAAATAATTAAGTGATGAGTAACCTGTTCCGAAATCATCTATCGCAATTGTTAATCCATATTCAGATAGCTGTCTAAGCTTTTGTGTCATGTTTTCTAAATCATTCATGAGCACGTTTTCAGTGAGTTCAATCTCAAAATTATTATGCGGGAAGCGGGTTTGTTTTAAGCAGCTAAGTAAGCGCTGAACAAATCTTGGGTGTTCCACTTGTAATGGCGAGAAATTAACGGACAAGCGAATATCTGAATAACCATTGTCTATCCAGCCTTTCACTTCTAAGCACGCTGTTTTGAGCACCCAGTCGTTGATATCAGACATTAGTCTGGTTTCTTCGGCTAGCGGGATAAACTCACCAGGGAAAATCAAACCACGTTCCGGGTGTTGCCATCTAACGAGTGCTTCCACGCCAATCATTTTGCCGGTTTGAGTACTAATTTGCGGTTGGTAGTAAACACGAAATTCATTGTTATCTAAGGCGTTTCTGAGGTCGCGCTCAAGGTTTAAACGGTTGGACGTATGAATGGCCATTGCTTCATTGTAATACTGATAACCGTCCTTTCCGCGCCCTTTGACATGATACATGGCGACATCTGCATTTTGGATGAGCTGGTCTACGGTATTGCCAGCATTTGGGTAAACGGCAATGCCAATACTCACGCCAACATAGACCTCATGGTCACCTAAAATAAACGGATCTTTTAAGGTTGATATGACTTTCTTGGCGATGGTTCGCGCATCTTCCGAAGAGGATAGGGTCGGTAAAAGTAAGGTAAATTCATCTCCACCAAAGCGTGACAGTGTATCGCAATTCCTAACACAGGCTTCCAAACGCTGTGCAACAGATTGAAGCAGCCTATCACCCATAGCATGGCCAAGTGTATCGTTGACAATTTTGAAACGATCCAAGTCCAAAAACATCACGGCTAAGTTAGATTTGCTGCGTTTAGCTTGGGCTAAAGAAATATTTAACCGGTCTTTGAATAAAGCCCGATTGGGTAAGCGGGTGAGCAGGTCATGATAGGCTTGGAAATTAATAAACTCTTCTGCTTCTTTACGCTCGGTAATGTCCCGAGCCGTGCCATAAGTGCCAATTATTTTGCTTTGAGCCATCGTATTTAAGGTTTTTGTAAGCTGCCTTTCAATGGGGAAAAACGTAATTTCAAAATGACGCGCACTATGGTTCTGTCTTTTAGTGAGCAGTCTTATTTCTGAGCCCCAGGATTCACGTCGTTTGCCTGACTGTTCCTCGAATAAATATTTTGCTCTTTCTACATCTTCAGGATCGATAATACTTTTGTAATGTCGGCCAATTAAGTCAGTTTTTTTGTAACCCAGAATGCTTTCCACTTTGTTGTTCAGGAAGGTGAAACGGCCATCTTTATCAAGCATAAAGACAATGTCAGGCGAGCTATTAACAATATAACGATGCAATTCTTCAGACTTTTGCAGGCGGGTTTGCATAGCCGTATGAGCATTTTCAAGAATAACTTTTTGGAGTGCACTATTGACGGTACTTAATAATTCTTCTGGATCATAAGGTTTGCGAAGGTAATCGTAAGCCCCACGGCGCAAGGCTTTACTCACTGAAGAAAAAGAAGATTCACCGCTCACGACAACCGTAGCAATTTCAAGTTCATTTTGCGCAATGTAATCCATTACCTGATGGCCATTCATATCAGCCATATTTAAGTCAAGTAAAATAAGGTCGAAAGAAAGCTCGGCAAGCTGCTTACAGGCTTCCAGCCCACCTTGTGCGCAGACTGTTTGATAGCCTTGCGCTTTTAGTAAGCTGTCGAGGCTGTCGAGTAAACGAAGCTCGTCATCAACAATGAGTATGCAGGCCTTGTTGTTCGGGCGTACAAAGGACTGCTCCAATTTATTAATTTTCATGTCAGTAGCTAACCATTTCTTTTTGGGGGAATGCTTTAGAGTTTATTCCTATGATTACTTCGGAAATAAAATCTGAAACACTGTCCCGTTTGCGCTGCTTCTACAACTGATGGTGCCTTTAGCATCCTTGACCAGGTTTTTAGTAATACTCAGGCCGAGACCTGAATGACCATTGCCTTTTGTTGAAACAACAGGCTTAAATAATTTTTTTAAAATTTCTTCAGAAATCCCTGCGCCATTATCTTCTATACATAACTCAACATAGTCCTGACCATTTACGTTAACGTGTGCATTGGTACTGATCGAAATTGTACCTGCTTCAGAGAGTGCTTCAGAGGCATTTCGAATGAGGTTGGTTAGAATTTGTTTAAATGCATTTCTATTGAGCTCAACCCTTTTTAGCTTCGGGTCTAAGTTAAGTAAGCAGGTAATGCTTTTTACTAAGAATAGTGAAGTTTTGTAAATAGTACAGAGCGCCTCTATTTCGGCATTTATATCTACGCCTGATTGGGTCGTGATGGCTTCTTGCTTGAGATCTTTTAGCGCTAATAAAATTTGTCCGGTTCGATGCACTTCTTCTCTTACTATGTTTATTTCTTTACTTATTTCACTTGAATCAAGCGCTTCTTTATTGTCTAGCTTTTGCCCGAGTGAATGTAGATAATTACTGATGATATTTAAGGGGTTATTCGCTTCATGAATGACCTCGTCTAGACGAGCGTCAATCTGATCCCTTGTTTGTAGTGTAGCAGAGTAATTATCTGCACTACTTTTGGCAGATAAGTCATTTAAACTTTTTCTGCATACGGCTGTCGTTTTATAAGCAAAAAAGCTGAGAAATTCTTTGAAGTGAGGCTGATTAACAGTGGAGTCGTTAATGCCTGCAACCAAGACGCAGACTAAGCCAAGATCATCCTGCATCGGAATGCATAAAAAGCCAGCGGTTTGACATAAATTAATGAGTTGTTTATCAACAACGGTTAAGTCTTCAGCGGTGTCGATAGAGTTAATAATACTTTGATCTAATGCAGATTTTGCGATTAAGCTTCTATGTATTTCGAGCTTGAATTTGATGGGCAGTGAATTATGACTGTCAGGATGTTCAAAACTAAGCTCATTAGTGTCTTTTGAATACCAAAATACTGCACTGCTATCCAGGCCATAGAGCCATGAAAGAGCATTTTGCAATGCGTTTGTTAATTCGTGTTTATTGCTGGCCCGACTTAGTTCGCCCATCGTATTTTGAATAAGACTAATGTTTCTAACGTGTTTTGCAAGCTTGATTTGAGCTTGTTCTTGTTGTTCTTTTACCTTAATGGGGATGCTTTTTAAATCCAAACCTAAAGATCTGGAAATTTCGGCTACTTCTGATTCGATCTTAATAACGATCTCATTGACCAGTGATGCATTCAGCTCAAATAACTGGTGTGAAATATCATCATGAAAGTCTAAATACTTTTTTTCAGGGTGACTCAGAAAACTGGCCAGGTATATTAATTTGACAAGATGATGTGCATCTTCAATTAAGGCCTTATCGGCGTGATGAAACTCGATTGCATCGCAAATGAACTGGCTTAAGCCCCATTCTTTCGCTAAGCATGCACCGACTTGAGCATGATTAAATGGGAAGGTGTTCTGTTCTAAAATCATTTGTTCTTGGTCTGATAAAAAACCAGAAGGATGTGTTGTTGTTTCGTTATAGAGTCCTGACTTATTGCTATCCAGAACCAGTTCGCCAATGTTGTGAAGTAAGCCTGTTAAATAGACCTCGTCAGGATTTGGATAACTGGTTAATATAGCTAAAGACTTGGCTAATAGGGCGCAAGATAAAGAGCGTTGCCAAAATGCTATCAGAAAATCAGAATGTGCACTTTTGAATGCCGAAAAAAATTGTTGAATAGACGCTGTAATAACAATACTTTTAAGCGTGTCGGTTCCTAAAAGAAATAATGCTCTTTCAAGCGTGGTTATTTTTGTGCCTGGATTATAAAAAGAAGAATTAGCGAGAAAGATAACGCGCCCAGCGATGACGGTATCACGACTAATAATTTGAGATAATTCTTGAAAAGACGCTTGGTTTTTTTCGCAGGCACTGAGCATTTCTACCAATACATTTGGTAGCGAAGGTAAACGATTTACCTCTAGGTTTTGCATTATTTCGGGTTTGCTCTGCGACATATTGGAGGCACTGTGGCAAAAATTGTTATTTGTTTATGGTCTTTATACTAGACAATACTCTATAAAAATTAAACATTTATTGCACTTTATTTAAGTAATTATTTAACTTCGTCTCACTTTATTGAATATTTATTCATTTTTCTTATGTGCTGTGTGTGTCAGAGTTGGTATTTTAGCAAGTTTAAAACCGCTAGAATGACAAAAGGTTTAGTCAGCCAGACTTTAATGATAATTTCTAAAAACGTTTTACCTGACAGGCAAAAGTTGTTTTTAGACATGGGTTTTTGTTTTTTATATGAATGAGCTTTCCAGAACACCCAAAGTGATTGCTGTTACCGGTGGCAAAGGTGGGGTAGGTAAAACCAGCATTGCGATTAATTTAGCAATAGCCCTGTCTCGAACCGGATCCAAGGTTTGCTTATTTGATGGTGATACCAGTCTTGCTAACACCAATGTTATGCTGGGTCTCTATCCTTCTTATACCTTAGAGCATTTGTTCACGGGCGAGCGTTCGATACAAGAAATTGTCATTAATGGCCCTGAAGGTATTCAAATTGTCCCGGGGGCTTCTGGTGTGGCTCAATGCGTTGAGCTTGATGTAGGGCAACAACAGAGACTTGTTACCTCGATACGTTCTATTGAAAAGCATTACGACTATATGTTGGTTGATACTGCGGCTGGTATTGGGCCGACGGTATTGCATTTTATTGCGGCCTCTCAGCTTGCCCTCATTGTGATCACCCCGGAGCCAACCTCGCTTACGGATGCGTTTTCATTGCTCAAGGTTCTAAAGCGAAGAGGCTATCGACGAAAAGCGCAAGTTGTTGTCAATATGGCGGCGAACCCATCACAAGCAAAAAAAGCGTATACACGTTTCTCTCAGGCGGTCGATAAATATTTAGGTCTTCGAGTGGAGTATCTCGGCTCTGTCTGGATGGATGAAAGCATGCGAAATGCTGTGTCAACGCAACGACCTGTTGCGCTGTATCCTAAAACAGATCCTTCTGCACGTTGTTTTTATCGCTTAGCAGAGAATATTGAAGATGTATTCGATCGACCTAATACCCCGCGTTTAGCATTTAGTGAGTATTGGCAAAAGGTTATTGAAAGGCAGCACACCACTAAAATGCAGTCCAATCAGTTCGATGAACCTCAAACCCCTGAAGCACTGACGCAAGTTCAAAAACAATTATTAGCAAAAGTCGAAGACGCAAAACAAAAGATAAAACCTCTAAGCAGACAGCCTGACCGCCAGAGTGCTTCTGAACCAGAACTTAAATTAAGCCGCTATGATGAACATCAAAACGATTCGATCACGGTTGAGTCGCAGCCTTATGCGCCTTTCCCCTTGGATGTACGTCGCTCAGGGGAGCTCAATTCTTCAGGGGGTATCGCAAACGCTGATAGCGCTATTACAGTCGATGACAGAAAGCGCACACAAGAGCTCGCTGAGTCAAACGATATACTGGATGCAAGTTCAGAAAATGCTTGGTTAGATTTACGTCTGCGCATGAATCGTCTGATGAGCGACCCTAATACGACACCAGAGCAATTAATAACACTCTTTTCCAGTGCAATTTATGGCTTTGGCGATAGGCTGGGGAATGCATCAGTTGACCTTCTTCATAGCTTGTTGCATTCTCTTGATCTGGAGACGCTTACTGACGAACAAAAACAATTGCTTCTGAGTGATTATGAACGTATTGGCTTAGATAAGTTTAAACAAAAATATGATCAGCGAATGCAAAAGGCACGCTACGATGCCGAGGGTTTCGGGGATCAACAAGCCTTAGTGCAAGCTATTCGTTCATCTGCTGCTGATGTTCCGCTCGAAAGTTTATTAGAGTCAATCAAGTATGCTTCTTTAGTGGATTTATCGACTAAATAGTTCTACTTTCGCGTTTTATCTTAGTGTTCTACTTAGATGTTCTCCACAGTATCTTATACCCTTTTATTCAAGACATAATAATAGCTAAGAAGGATCGACCTTATGAGTAGCATTAAACTGCACCCTGTGAAAAATGATGCAAAATCCCGTACCCAATATACCCTGGATGTTTACGAAAAAATGTATCAGGAATCTATGGCGAACCCAGAGACTTTTTGGGCAGAGCAGGGAAAACGTATTGACTGGATTAAACCGTTTACTCAGGTAAAAAATACGTCTTTTAGTGGTCAAGACCTTCATATTGAGTGGTATAAAGATGGCATTCTCAATGCCTCGGTCAATTGCCTGGATCGACATCTTGAAACACGAGCAGATCAAACCGCGATTATCTTTGAAGGGGATGACCCTTCGGTATCAAAGCACATTACTTACCAAGAATTATTTGAAGAAACCTGTCAATTTGCCAATGTTTTGAAAAGCCAAGGCGTGAAGAAAGGGGATGTTGTGACTATCTACATGCCCATGGTGCCGGAAACCGCAGTTGCCATGCTGGCTTGTGCGCGTATTGGTGCTATTCATTCCGTTATCTTTGGCGGTTTTTCGCCTGATGCATTGGCTGCACGTATTGCCGATGGTAAATCTCGCTGTGTTATTACCGCTGATGAAGGCCTGCGTGGCGGTAAAGCGATACCCTTAAAACAGAACGTAGATCTTGCAATTGCCAATGACTTGGTCACAACGGTTGAACGCGTGATTGTGCTTAAAAAAACCGGTGGGCAGGTGAATTGGGAAGAGGGGCGCGATGTATCGTATCAATCCCTAATGGCTAAGGCATCTAAGGTGTGTGAGCCTGAACCTATGAATGCTGAAGACCCTTTATTCATGCTTTATACGTCGGGCTCAACAGGTACACCCAAAGGCGTATTACATACAACGGGCGGCTATTTAGTGTATGTATCGTTAACCCATGAAGTGATTTTTGATTATCAGGATAACGATATCTATTGGTGTACGGCAGATTTTGGCTGGATAACAGGGCATAGTTATATTTTATATGGGCCGCTGGCGAATGGTGCAGTGACGTTATTGTTTGAAGGTGTGCCGAATTACCCTGATTTTGCGCGAGTAGGTCAGGTCGTTGATAAACATCAGGTGAATGTTTTGTATACAGCACCTACGGCTATTCGGGCCATGATGGCCGAAGGCGATGAGCTTGTTCATCAAAGTCAGCGCACTAGTTTACGCTTGTTAGGTAGCGTTGGGGAGCCTATTAACCCGGAGGCATGGGAATGGTATTACCGTGTTGTTGGTGACGAGCGCTGCCCAGTGGTTGATACATGGTGGCAAACCGAAACCGGTGGCATTCTTATTTCTCCCTTGCCAGGTGCAACAGACTTAAAACCGGGCTCAGCCTCCAAGCCTTTCTTTGGGATAAAACCAGCATTAGTTGATAATGAAGGACATCTTTTAGAGGGTGCAGCAGAAGGCAATTTGGTGATTCTAGATAGCTGGCCTGGGCAAATGCGTACGGTTTATGGTGATCACCCACGCTTTATACAGACCTATTTTTCAAATTATGAAGGTATGTATTTTACAGGTGATGGTGCGCGTCGTGATGAAGATGGTTATTATTGGATAACCGGGCGTGTCGATGATGTGTTGAATGTATCTGGGCATCGTATGGGAACAGCGGAAATTGAAAGTGCGCTGGTTGCTCACCCTGCTGTGGCTGAAGCGGCTGTTGTGGGTTACCCGCATGACATTAAAGGGCAGGGCATTTATGTCTATGTTAGTGTGATGCATGACCATGCTGTGCCACAAACCGATGAGTTAAAAGCCGAGTTAGTCGCATGGGTTCGAAAGGAAATCGGCCCGATAGCAAGCCCGGATATTATTCAGTGGGCACCCAGTTTGCCTAAAACACGTTCTGGAAAAATAATGCGCCGAATTCTAAGAAAAATTGCGGCGAATGAAACGGATAGCTTAGGTGATATTTCAACGCTGGCAGACCCATCTGTTGTTGAAACGCTGATTAGTCAGCGACTCAATAAATAATATATATCTCTTATTAAAATAAAAAACGCGAGCATTTAGCTCGCGTTTTTTATGGGTCAAAAGAGGGTCTAAAAATCTTCCCAGTCATCCCCGTTAGAAAATGAAGCTGCGCCACTACTCCCTGACGTTCCTGAATCCCCCGAAGGTTTAGTTTGGCTTGGAGCAGTCGGTGCAGAAGATTGGTAGGTTTGGATCGGTTCATTTGTCGAATGTGATGTTGAACTCAAGTGATTAGTATTTCTTCCTAATTGAAAGAAAGAAATTAAGCGGTTCATGCTGTTTGCTTCTTCAGACATTGACCGGCTTGCAGCTGACGTTTCTTCTACTAGCGCTGCATTTTGCTGGGTCATTTCATCCATTTGGGTAATCGCTTGGTTAATCTGACTAATTCCGGAATTTTGCTCAATGGCAGCATTATTTACATCGGAGATCATTCGAGCAACTTTATCAACGGCTTGAACTATTTCAGATAACATCTGTCCAGATTGATTCACTAGGTTTGAGCCAGACTCCACCTTATTCACACTGTCGCGGATTAAATCTTTAATTTCTTTTGCCGCTGCTGCTGATCGTTGTGAAAGGGTACGAACTTCACCCGCCACTACCGCAAAGCCACGGCCTTGTTCACCCGCTCGTGCTGCTTCCACAGCTGCATTTAGCGCTAGCAGGTTGGTTTGGAAGGCGATTTCATCAATAACACCGATAATATCGTTGATTTTGTTGCTCGAATCCATGATTTCGCCCATGGCTTTTACCGCGCCTTGAACAACATCGCCGCCTTTTTCTGCTTTTTGTTTTGCTTCGCTAGCCAGACTATTTGACTGGGTTGCACTTTCTGCTGTTTGTTTAACGGTAGCGGTAATTTCTTCCATACTTGCAGCCGTTTCTTCTAGAGAGCTTGCTTGAGATTCAGTCCGGCGACTCAAATCATCAGAGCCTTGAGCAACTTCATTTGAGGAGGTACGAACAATATCTGAGGCACTTTGGATCTTGGATAACACTTCGGATAATTTTGAAATGCTGTCATTAGCATTAGTCTTGATTTTTTCCAGCTCACCTTGATAAGAATTACTGATGTTCTTTGTTAAATTACCTTCTGACATGCCTTCGAAGATAATACCGACATCTGTGACAAAACCAGATATTTTATCCATTAGCTCGTTAAGGCCCATCGATAAGGTATTAGCAAAGCCTTTCTGGCCTTGTGTATCAAGTCGTTTTGTCAAATCTCCTGAATTGGCGGCTGCAATAAGGTTGGCCACTTCTTTTTCAATATGTACTTCCGATGTCTTATCGGCCCATTCAACCACTGTGCCTAAACGGTTACGTTCATCATCATAAATAGGGGTAGCAATCAGGCTAAATGTGCGCGCACCTACTTGAATAACTGTTTTGTAGGTTTCTGTTAAGCGACTAAGCATGGAGCGCTGGTGAGCCGGGTTTTTATGGAATACATCAATGTTCTGGCCAATTAAGTCATTGGCATTAAAGTTAGGTAGCTCTTTTTTAAGATCTGTTTCTGCAGTGCGCATCATGTTCAGAACGGCAGGGTTCATATAGACAATATTGAACTCAGCATCGGCCATCATGACATTGGTGCTACAGGCATCGAGGGCATCACTAATTCGTTTGGTTTCAAGTGCTGCGCGTGCCATTTTTTGTTGTTGAAGTTCTTTTTCCTGATTGTGTTTAACTTCTTGGGTTTTATCGGCCCACTCGACAACGGTTCCTAATCTAGTTTTATCTTCATTGAATATAGGTGTCGCAATCAGGCTGAATGTACGAACACCGACGCTAATCTGAGTTTTGTAGGTGTTTTGTAATTTAGCGAGCATGCCACGTTGATGAGCCGGGTTTTTATGGAACACATCAATATTCTGGCCAATCAAGTTATTGGCATTGAAATCGGGGAGTTCTTTTTTCAAGTCGGCTTCAGCATCTTGCATCATAGCTAGGACAGCAGGGTTCATATAGACAATATTGAGATCAGCATCGGCCATCATGACATTGGTGCTACAGGCATCGAGGGCATCACTAATTCGTTTGGTTTCAAGTGCTGCTGTTGCCATCTCTTGTTGCTGTAACTCTTTTTCATTATTGAGTTTGATTTCTGCCGTTTTATCAGCCCACTCGACGACTGTACCCAATCTTTCCCTTGTCTCCGAGAAAATAGGTGTCGCGATTAACCCAAATGTGCGTTCGCCCACCGTTATTTGAGTTTTATAAGTCTGTTGTAACTTATCTAACATACCCCGTTGATGTGCTGGGTTTTTATGGAAGACATCTATGTTTTGTCCCATTAAATTGTTGGCATTAAAGTTAGGTAGCTCTTTTTGAAGGTCTGCTTCTGCTGTTTTCATCATGCCTTGTACTGCGGTGTTCATATAAACAATATTCAAGTCATTATCTGCCATCATGACATTGGTGCTGCAGGCATCTAAGGCATCTTTTATTCGCTTGTTATCGTTAGCGAGAGATGAGGCTTCTTTATTTTGTTTTGAAATGTCAGAAAGTAAGTCAGTTAGCCAATAAGCAATGGCGCCTAATTCTGTTTTTATATTTGTATTTAGATTGACTGTATCAATTGATACCGAGCCCGTCTCTTTTTGTTGTGCTGCCATCATTTTGATGATGTCTGCCAGTTTTGCCATCGGAGTAGAAAGAATTACTTTATTAGCAACTATAAGTGAGGCAAGCAAGACAATAAATAAAATGGTGAATATGATTAAGTAGGTTGAATCTGCTTCCAGGCTTTTAATACTGTTCAATAAACCTTTATTCATTGATGCATGAGTACGCTTTAAAATAGTATCAACAAGTTCGTTTGTTTTTTGAGCATCTTGATTGAAAGATACCATTAGTTTATTGCCACCATTAGAGCCTTCCTCTACATAAGACCTGGCCATGGTACTGCCTGTTTTGACGTACTCTTTGAAAATAGGCATTAAAGATTCGTATTGGCGGGCATTTTGAGGGTCTAAGCTGATAAGCTTATCAACAGCTTGTTGAAATGATCTTCTCTCATCTGTGGCTTGCTCCAAGCCATTATTTAAACCATCTAAGCCTCTGGTAGCGCTAATATTAGTCATCAATTTTTGTACTTGTATTGTCGCATTTTTCAATGAGTAGGCATGATGAACCATCGTAAGCTGTTTTTCATGCAATAACACAAGTTCATTTTTAGCGGTTGATTGCGCGTTATATTGAACAAAAAACTGTATGCAAAGTAAAATGGCAAATGCTGCGGTAAAAAGCCAAGCTTTAGCGTTGATGGATTGAATGTTCATGTTGGAGCTATCCTAATTATTTATTCGAGTTGTGAAATAAATCTAGCACAGAATTTCAGTAGGTAAATAATTCAGAAAAAATAACATAGAAGTACTCAACGTCCTTTTACAAAAGAACGATGAGTAAAAACATAAGATATCCGAAGTACTATTCGTTATTCGCTATGTTTGAGCACAATGCGATAGTGCGCTTTACCTTCTCTAAGTTCTTTTATCGCTTTATTTACATCCTTAAAATCATACGTTTGAGTGACTGGCTCTATTTGATGTAAGGCTGCAAAATCTAACATGGTTTTAATAGTGCCAGGACTGCCAACGGGGGAACCTGAAATAGTTCGCTGTGCACCGATAAGTGAAAATACACCAATATCCAAAGGTTCAAGCGTTGCGCCTACAAAATGTAAACGGCCTTTTGGGGCGAGTGTACTCAAATATGCATTCCAATCGAGTTTTACATTGACTGTTGACAGGATGAGGTCGAATTGATTTTGTGCTGTTTCCAGCGTTTGTGCATTGCCTGTATCTAACACCGCATGAGCGCCTAGTTCTAATGCTTCTTTTTGTTTTGCCTCGCTTGACGTAAAAGCGGTGACATGGCAACCCCATGCGTTTAAAAACTGAAGCGCCATATGGCCTAATCCACCAATACCGATAACCGCTACTTTTGACGTAGGTTTAATATCAAACTGAATCAAGGGATTAAATACAGTAATACCACCACAAAACAATGGGCCTGCTTTATCTGGATCTAGTGATTCAGGAAGCGCGACAACGGCTGTTGCTTGCGCGCGTACTTTATCTGCAAAGCCACCATGCCTGCCTGCGATAGTAGGCTCTGCACTCGCGCAAAGGTTGTGATCGCCAGAATGGCAGGTTTGGCAATTTAAACAGTAGCCAGAATGCCAGCCAAGCCCGACTCTATCACCCAGCTTAAAATTACTAACATCATTACCTAGTGCGGCGATAGTGCCAACCACTTCATGACCCGGGACGAAGGGATATTGGGTGAAGCCCCACTCGTTGTCGAGCATGCTTAGATCACTATGGCATATACCACAAGACTCAACATTTATTTCAACTTCATCAGAACCAAGCTCGCCTGGATCATACTCGAAAGGTTCTAAGGTTCCGCCTGGTTTATTTGCAGCAAATGCTTTAATCATTTTTTTCTCCTAATTATTCGATTAGCCAAAGTCAGTTCGTGTACACTGCTCACTTAAATTACATAATTCAATTCCTTATATTTTCATCAATCACGGTATAAACTTAATCAAAATGATTCAACTTATTTCAAGAGGTATTTGCTTTCTCGTGTTATTTTCACTTACACAATGGGCGTCAGCACTGAGCTATACGATAGAAGTGCCTCAACAGATCATCGAAGACCAGATTGCTTTGCATATGCCTTTGGAGAAAAATCTCCCTATGGCTGTCATGAAACTATCCGATCCCAAATTAAATTTACTTGAAGCCACAAATGAAGTGTCTTTATTTCTAAATGTCGATGTGGTGATGCTCAAGGGTTTTAAAGGTTCAGGTAGAGGAAAGCTAATTGGCTCGATAGACTATAGGGCGGAGGAAGGGGCGTTTTATTTAGTTAAACCGCGCATCGTTAATCTGAGCATTGACCATGTGCCTGCTTTTGTGATGCCGAAAATATCTCAAGCGGCAAGAATACTCTTGACAAAATCCTTAGCGAGTTATCCTGTTTATCGCCTAAATGAAAATGACCCAAAGCATAAAATGGCTAAAGCAAGCCTAAAGAAAGTAACCGTTTCTCATGATACCTTGTTGCTGACATTGGGTTTGCCCTAGCGTTAGCAATAAGTGATTTTTTATCTATAAACGTTATAATTCGCTTAATCCTGAGCAGAAAATGTGTTCAAACAAATTTTCAATCTTAAATAACTAAAATGGATTGCCATGACTGACTCGAACTTAAATGACCCTCATCAGCAGCGAGAAGCTGAAAATTATTCTAAGCCGATTCCAAGTCGAGAGTTCTTACTAGCGCACCTTAATGAACGCCATGGGCCAGCAACTCACATGGACTTGGTTGAAGATCTCCAATTCTCTGATCCAGACAATATTGAAGCGCTTCGTCGGCGATTGATCGCGATGGCGCGTGATGGGCAGTTGGTGTGTAATCGCAGTGATCAGTACTTGCCTAGCACCAAAGTTAATCTTAAAAAGGGTGTGGTTATAGGCCATCGAGATGGCTTTGGTTTTGTAAAGCTTGATGAAGGTGGTTCGGACTATTATTTATCTGCCAGACAAATGCAGTCAGTGTTTGATGGTGATCGTGTTTTAGTAAGAAGTGATAGCGGTGATCACAAAGGTAAACAACATGCCGTTATTGTGGATGTTCTTGAGCGAAACACCGAACAATTAGTCGGGCGCTTATTTCGTGAAGGCAATATTGCCTCTGTTGAAGTGGAAAATACTCGTATAAGTCAACAGGTCTTGGTGGACTCTGAACATACCGGTGGCGCAGAACATGGCCAATATGTGGTGGTAAAAATTCTCAATCAACCTTCAAAACGAACACATGCAACAGGGCAGGTGATTGAAGTATTAGGTGACCATATGGCACCCGGGATGGAAATTGAAGTTGCGATTCGCTCCTACAATATTCCTTTTGAATGGCCGGCAGCGGTTGAGCAAGCCGTTAAATTACTCAAGCCGGAAGTGACCGAAGCCGATAAACAACACAGAATTGATATTCGCCATTTGCCTCTGGTCACGATTGACGGTGAAGATGCACGCGACTTCGACGATGCTGTCTATTGTGAGCCTTTACAAAGTGGCGGCTGGAAGCTTTATGTCGCTATAGCCGACGTGAGTCACTACGTTAAATCAGAAAGCCCTTTAGATATAGAAGCTAATAACCGTGCCACCTCGGTGTACTTTCCTGATCACGTTGTGCCGATGTTGCCGGAAATTTTGTCTAATGGCTTATGCTCGCTCAACCCACAAGTTGATCGTTTATGTATGGTCTGTGAAATGGATGTTAGTGCTCAAGGCCTGGTTGAAACGAGTCGTTTTTATGAAGCGGTGATGTATAGCCATGCCCGCTTAACCTATACAAAAGTATCAGCAATTCTTGAAGAACCCGAATCAGACGACGGTAAAGAATTCAGAGAAGACTATGCTGAAGTGGTGCCGCATCTAGAATCATTATACGCGCTTTACCATGCCTTTACAGCTCAGCGTCATGCTCGCGGTGCAATTGATTTTGACACCGTTGAAACCAGAATTATTTTTGGTGATGAACGTAAAATCGAAGCCATTGTGCCGACTGAGCGAAATGATGCTCACAAGATTATTGAAGAATGTATGTTAGCTGCCAATGTGGCGACCGCTCAGTTCTTATCTCGTCATAAAATTCATACGCTTTATCGTATTCACGAAGGGCCAACAATCGAAAAGCTAGAAAAAGTTCGTTCATTTCTATCTGAACAAGGCCTGCAGTTGATGGGTGGAGATACACCGAGCCCCGCTGATTATCAAAGCCTGATAGAACAGATTAAAGATCGCCCCGATTTTAGTGTGCTTCAAACAGTACTGCTTCGCTCCATGAGTCAGGCTGTATATGGGCCGGAAGAGCTTGGACACTTTGGTTTAGCCTACGATGCCTACGCCCATTTCACGTCACCCATTCGACGTTACCCCGATTTACTGGTGCATCGCGGTATAAAGTCGGTTATCTATAGCCAGAAAGAAACTCAAGATGTTCTACGGCCTGAAGGCTTGGATCATACGAAATATCGATATGCCTATGACTTGCCTAAGATGTTGGTATTGGGTGAGCATTGTTCGATGGCGGAACGTCGTGCCGATGAAGCCACTCGTGATGTTATGAACTGGTTGAAATGCGAATATCTTCAACAGCATTTAGGTGAGGTATTTCCGGGTATTATTTCAGCAGTGACTGGCTTTGGCTTCTTTGTGGAATTAGCGGATCTTTATGCAGAAGGCTTAGTGCATGTATCCACATTGAATAGCGATTACTATCAGTTCGATGCTCAAAAGCATCGGTTAATAGGAGAGCGCACAGGTATGAGTTATAGCCTCGGCGATAGCGTAACTGTTGAGGTGTCTAATATTAACTTAGAAGAACGTAAAGTAGACTTGCTTCTTGTAAGTGCAGAGCCTAAAGCGAAAGCGCGTCGAAGAGGGCAAAAAAAGAACGTCCCTTCAGATAAAAAATCAGATGATAAAGGTAGAAAAACTACCTCAAAGAAAAAATCATCTGAGGCTAAAAAAACAGCCCCAACCCGAAAGCCTAAAATAGCCAGTAAAGCGTCTGCAAAAAAGAAAGTAAGCACTAAAAAACCAACTCCTACAGCAGCTCCTTCAAGAACAGCTGGTGTGAGAAAACGTAAGCCAAAGAAAGTTTAACTACTTCAATAAGAAGTTTTTAAAAAGAATTTAGAAGAAAAAAGGCAGGCAATTTATGATTCAGGATACGGTTTTTGGCTTACATGCGGTAGAAGCCTTAGCGTTAAAAGAACCTGAAAGTATTATCGACATAAAAATACAGCAAGGCCGGGAAGATAAACGTTTAACTAAACTGCTTGGTCTGCTCCAAGCTAATGCAATTGCCTACGCTCAAGTGCCAAGAAAAGACTTGGATAAATTGGTGAGTGGTCGTCATCAAGGTGTGGTGGCCATTGTTAAATCTGAGCCGGTTAAAGATGAGGGTGATTTAGAAGATGTCTTGAACGGCCTTAGTGGCCCGGCATTTCTTCTTATTTTGGATTCAGTTACCGACCCGCATAACTTAGGTGCTTGTCTTCGCTCTGCAGATGCTGCAGGCGTTCATGCTGTGATTGTGCCTAAAGACAATTCAGCTCCTTTGAATTCAGTGGCTAAAAAAGTAGCGTGCGGTGCAGCTGAAAACGTCCCCGTTATTCGTGTGACTAATTTAGCCAGAACCATGAAATGGCTGCAGAATTTTGGCATTTGGATTACCGGTGCCGCTGGTGAAGCAGATCAGATGATTTATCAGACAGATTTTAAAGGCTCAATTGCACTCGTAATGGGAGCAGAAGGTAGTGGCCTTCGTCGCTTAACGCGCGAACACTGCGATCAGCTGACCAAAATCCCTATGCAAGGTTCTGTGAGTAGCCTGAATGTCTCTGTCGCAACAGGAATTTGTTTATTTGAAGCCTTAAGGCAGCGATCGATCATCAAATAACTATCAAATAACTATCAAA
>CAXBDA010000053.1:0-22738 GCA_963974595.1 uncultured Oleiphilus sp.
AGTTACTTAAAATTCAAACATAGTTACTTAAAATTCAAACATAGTTACTTAAAATGTTCGTAAGAACGTTCAGATAAGAAGTGATCAAGAGGATAGTATAGATGGCAACAATATTGGCGGTAGATGACTCAGCTTCGATGAGACAAATGGTTTCATTTACCTTAAAAGGCGCAGGTTTTGATGTGATTGAGGCTGCTGATGGTCAGCAAGCTTTTGATAAAGCCAAAACAACCCCCGTTGATTTGGTTTTATCGGACGTGAATATGCCTGTTATGGATGGTATAGAGCTTGTGAAAAACCTAAGAACCCTTCCTGATTACAAGTTCACTCCAATATTAATGCTTACAACGGAGTCGGCTGGTGATAAGAAAATGCAAGGTAAAAGTGCAGGTGCTACGGGCTGGCTTGTAAAGCCATTTAACCCTGAACAGTTATTAGCCACTATTCGTAAAGTATTGTCCTAAAACTATAAGTAGTTTAATACCTTGTTAATTTCTTGAAGATCTATCTTCTATTGAGAGTATTAAAATAAATAAAAACCGCAGGTTATTATATGAGTGTTGATCTCAGTCAGTTTCACCAAGTCTTTTTTGAAGAAAGCTATGAAGGGCTAGACGTTATGGAGTCAGCGCTCCTCAATATGAATATTGAGGAAATTGATTCCGAAACGATCAACGAGATTTTTCGTGCGGCACACTCCATTAAAGGCGGTAGTGGGACGTTTGGCTTTAATGATATTGCAGAATTTACCCATGTTGTTGAAACGCTGCTTGATTTGATTAGGTCAGACCAGTTTGAAATGCAAGCTGAACACGTTGATCTGTTCTTGAAGTCAGTTGATTGTATTCGAACCATGATCAATGAACTGGAAGCCGGTGGGGAATGTGATACGAAAGTAGCTCGCGAGCTTAAAACAATCTTTAATGCCGTGTTAGATGGTGAGCAAGAGACAACTCAGCAAAATCCAGTAGACGAAAGCCCGGATAATTCTAGCCTTAAAAAGGCTGGCGAAACGCAAGGATGGTCGATTTACTTTAAACCATCAATTGATATTTTAAGAACAGGCAATGATCCTGTCAGAATGTTCAGAGAGCTTTCTGAAATGGGCAGTTTGGAAGTCAGTATTGATTACTCTGATCTGCCTGTTTTATCAAATTTAGACTCTGAAGCGTGTTTTCTTTCCTGGAATTTAACGTTATATACAGATGCTCAAAAAGAACAAATAGATGAAGTATTTGAATGGGTTGTCGATGATGCCGATATTGTTATTTCACCTATCGAAAGCCAAGAAGAAAATAAGCCGGTTGCAGCGCTAGAACAAGAATCAAAACCTGATATCGTTGCTGTGGAAGAAGAGCCAACACCAGATGCAGGCACTGAGTCGGGTGAGCAAAGTAAAGAAAAAGTGGCGGTTAAACCGCTTGCCAAGAAAGATTCGAAGCCTGAATCCGCCTCTATTCGAGTAAGTACAGACAAAATAGATAGCTTAATTAACATGGTGGGTGAATTAGTCATTACTCAATCCATGTTGAATGAGTTAGGCAAAGACTTTAGCGTGACCAGCATTCCTAAACTTCTAGAAGGTCTTGAACAATTGAGTTTGCATACGCGTGAATTACAAGAAAGTGTCATGCGAATTCGTATGTTGCCGATTAGCTTTGCTTTTTCACGGTTTCCTCGTCTTGTGCATGATATGAGTAAAGCGTTGAATAAAAAAGTTGAACTTGTTTTGTTGGGGGAACAAACAGAACTCGACAAAACGGTTATGGAAAGAATAGGTGACCCGCTTGTTCATCTTGTCAGAAACTCCCTCGATCATGGTTTAGAATTGCCAGAAAAACGTTTGGCCGCGGGGAAAGATGAAGCTGGAAAAATTACCCTGAATGCCTTTCATCAAGGTGGAAATATTGTTATCCAGATAATCGATGATGGTGCGGGTTTAAATGAAGAGCGTATTTTAGGCAAAGCGATTGAAAATGGCTTAGTGTCAGAGAACGATATTCTAGAGCCATCACAAATTCATGACTTGATTTTTCAGCCTGGTTTCTCTACTGCTGAAGCCGTCACAGATATTTCAGGGCGTGGTGTGGGCATGGATGTTGTCCGTCGAAACATTCAAGAATTGAATGGTACGGTAGAAGTTGAATCTAAACCGGGTGAGGGTAGTGTCTTTACCATAAGGCTGCCGTTAACACTAGCGATCTTGGATGGTCAGTTAATTCGGGCGGGAAAACATGTTTATATCTTCCCACTGGTGTCTATTGTTGAATCGATAGAGTCGCATGATCAGATGATTCATCGGGTTTCGGGTGGTTGTGATGTACTTCGGATTAGGAATGAATACATTCCTATTATTCGTCTCTGGGATATTTTCAATATAAAAGCAGAGCATGAAGAAGTGACGGATGGTATTTTGGTTATTGTCGAAGGTGACAATATTAAGGTGGCCGTGTTGGTTGATGACCTCTTGGCTCAGCAGCAAGTCGTCATCAAGAGTTTACAAGATAACTATAAAACAGTTCCGGGTGTTTCTGGAGCAACAATTTTAGGTGACGGCACGGTTTCTTTGATTCTGGATATTACAGGGCTAATTAAGTTAGCGGGAGTAGGGAAAGAGTTTTATCGAAAAATTTCTGAATCGGACGATATTGAAGCTGCCTGATAATTGAGTTGATGACATTATGAAAGATAAGAAAAACAACCAAGTAGATTATGAGTCAGCGATTGACAAAGTGAATGATTCTAAAAAACATGAACCTACTGATCAGTTCCTTACCTTTTATATGGGGGGAGAAGAATTTGGCATTAATATTTTGTCAGTTCAAGAAATTAGAGGTTGGGAGCCGATTACTGAAATCCCTAATTCGCCGAAGCAAGTGTTAGGTATTATGAACTTGAGAGGAACTGTATCGCCTATTATTGATCTAAGATACTGTTTTGGGATAAAAGACCTCACATATACTGATGAAACCGTGGTGATTATTGTTTCGGTTTCTGTAAGAAATGAGAAAAAACATAAGGTGATCGGGATCGTGGTCGATGCGGTTTCTGATGTTTATAATTTTTCCCAGTCGCAGATACAGGCCTCGCCAGAGCTAGCACAAACTCATCAAGCTCAATATGTAAGAGGTCTTGGCAGTACCGATAAAAAGATGGTCATCATATTGGATTTGACCGCTCAGTTAATAGCTGACATCGAGACATCCTCTAGTCGTCATGCAGTGTTAAGTTAAGGATATGACAGTGGATTTAAC
The DNA here is from genome assembly GCA_963974595.1 of uncultured Oleiphilus sp. Classification (GTDB taxonomy): domain Bacteria; phylum Pseudomonadota; class Gammaproteobacteria; order Pseudomonadales; family Oleiphilaceae; genus PZPK01. The sequence goes on from CAXBDA010000053.1 coordinate 3,255, forward strand.
TAACCAACGTGAATTTTTGATGTCAGATGCTGATTTTGAAAAAATCAGCGAACTTGCTTATTCTTATACTGGCATTGTGCTTGGCCCACAAAAAAGAGATATGGTTTATGGTCGTTTAGCAAGAAGGCTAAGAGACTTGAAGATTCAAAGCGTTGTTGATTACATCCCTCTAATTCAAGCACACGAACAGCCTGAGGTGAGTAAGTTTATTAATGCTATTACGACAAACTTAACCTCATTTTTTCGAGAGCGACACCACTTTGATTTTCTGGCAAAAACAGTCTGTCCTGAATGGATGCAAACAAATTCAGAGAATAAGAAAATCAGAGTTTGGTCTGCAGGCTGTTCTACAGGTGAAGAGCCTTATAGTATTGCGATGACACTTCGTGAAAATCTCAACTTAAGTGCTTGGGACTGCAAAATTCTAGCAACAGACCTCGACTCAAAAGTAATTGAAAAAGGCCAGCAAGGAATTTATGGCATAGATCGTATTGAAACATTACCGATAGAACAAAAAAAGCAGTGGTTTCTACATGATAGAAATCATCCGGATGTTGTGAAAGTAAAGCCAGATCTTCAGTCTTTAATTCGTTTTAAACGATTAAACTTACTAGAAAACTGGCCGATGAAAGGCAAGTTCGATTTGATTTTTTGCCGCAACGTCGTTATTTATTTTAATGAAGCGACTCAGTCTGTTTTATTTGACCGCTATGCCGACATGTTAAAAGACGGTGGTTATCTTATTATCGGTCATTCTGAGAGTTTAAATCGCGTTTGTCAGCGTTTTAAACCTATTGGTAAAACCATATATCAAAAAATGATGTAAGTAATAAATCTGGATCGGTTTATTGTTTGAGTCAGTTGTACATAGCAGTTGTACATAGCAGTTGTACATAGCAGTTGTTTAAAAGGAATCGTTTGAATGTCTGAGAATCGCCCATTACCTCCGGTCTTACCGGGATTTGAGCATATAAACCGCTATTGGGATAAGCAGATGAATGTCCCGGCAGCGAAAATAATGCCAGGTGAATTTTATGTGAGTAAGACTGGCGAAATGATTGTGACGGTTCTGGGCTCATGCATCTCTGCCTGCATCAGAGACGTTGAGTTAGGTATAGGCGGAATGAATCACTTTATGTTACCTATGCAAGGTGTGCATTCAACCGAAAACTGGGGGAGTTCAACTAGCTCTGCTTCTCGTTATGGTAACTGGGCAATGGAGTTTTTGATCAACGAAATTTTAAAGCTTGGCGGAACACGAAGAAATCTGGAAATAAAGGTATTTGGTGGCGGTAATGTTCTCTCCAATATGACAGATATTGGAGAAAGAAATATTGCTTATGTAAAAAAATATATTTATGAAGAGAACTTTGAGTTGGCAGCCAGTGATGTAGGCGATATTTACCCTCGTAAGGTTTTGTATTTTCCAGATACCGGTGCTGTCAAAATTCGTAAGTTGCGACAGACTCAGAACGATACAATTTTGCAGCGTGAAATTAGCTACAGCCATAATTTAAATGATAAACCTGCTCCGAGTGGTGGTGTTGAATTATTTGATTGAACATAAGTGATACTAAAGTCGCCAGGTATTTGTATAAGTATTTGCATAAACAGTATTGGAGTTTTCGTTTGAGAAAAATCAAAGTATTAGTTGTTGATGATTCAGAACTAATCAGGCAATTATTAACTGAAATAATTTCTTCTTCAGATGACATGGAAGTTGTTGCGACAGCAGAGCATCCCTTAGACGCTAGAGAGAAGATAAAGCAGTTTAATCCCGATGTACTAACGCTTGATATTGAAATGCCGAAAATGGATGGTATTACCTTTTTACGTAATCTAATGCGTTTACGGCCAATGCCTGTTGTCATGATTTCAACACTCACTCAAAAAGGTGCGCCAGCAACACTCGATGCGCTCGCTATCGGGGCTGTGGATTATGTTGCTAAGCCGCAAGGTAATGCCTGGGATAGTCTCAATTCATATGCCGCTGTGATTCAAGAGAAAGTTCGGAATGCGGCAAGCGCTAATCTTTCAGCACATGAAAAAATATTAGAAAGCAAACCTTTGGATATTGCACACCGTCAATATGATACTCGCAAGGTGATTGTAATGGGTAGCTCAACGGGTGGCACGGAAGCGATCAGGGATGTACTTCAATCGATACCCGATAATGCCCCCCCTATTTTATTAGCGCAACATATTCCGGCTGCGTTTAGTGCTTCCCTTGCGCTTCGTTTGGATTCAAAATCAAAAGTTAAGGTTCAAGAAGCGAGTACAGGCATGAAGTTAGAGCCCGGGCATGCTTATTTAGCACCGGGAGACTTCCATTTAGAAGTGAAGGAGAGGGGCGGGTATCTGGTTACTTTTCTGAATGATTCAGAAAAAGTTAATGGACATAAACCCTCTGTGGATGTGTTATTTGATTCAGTTGTTAAGTGTGTGGGTAAACATGCAGTAGGTGTAATTCTTACAGGAATGGGGAATGACGGTGCCCAAGGTTTAAAAAATATATTAGATGCGGGTGGCGCAACATTCGCACAAGATGAAGCGACGAGTGTCGTGTGGGGTATGCCAGGCTCAGCCGTCAGATTAAATGCGGCACAGAAAATATTGCCTATCCAGAATATTGCCCGTGTGTTACTAGATGCATGTATTAAATAACGCTTAAAATACTAGGATTAAATATTATGATAATTCACCATCAACACAAAGAGTTAGATAAAACGCTAGAATTTAACTTTAGTGGGCGCCTGGATTTTACATTATATGAAAAATTCAGTGAGATATATCATAGTTACCCAAAAGAGACTGTTAATCATTATATATTGAATATGTCAGATCTTAATTATCTTGATAGTTCTGCATTAGGCATGCTTTTACTACTAAAAGACTATGCTATAAAAGAGACTCGTATTTCTATTATCAACTGTATTCCGGAAGTCTATAAAATTCTTGAAATAGCCAATTTTGATCAGCTGTTTTCAATCAAGGCATTACCTAAGTAGATACGTCTTGTCTTGTCTACCGATATAAAAACAATGCATTTATTATGTAGTGATACTTGCCTCAAGTACCCTGTTTAAAACACCTCCTGGATCAGGCTTGTTAAAGTTGGCTTGAATTTCGCATTATTTAGATTACGCATAACTGAGATCTTTGACTTATGTTGAGGGTTAGCAGCGTAATTACTATTGAATAATCTGCACTAGGAACAAAACACTATGCCAGAATTATTGTTGTCATCTTTGCCTGGAAAAGACCTGTCTTTAAATACTAAGTCCAAGCCCTTGGATACTTCCGTTGAAACGCTTGAAAGCCCGGCTAATGCTAATAAGTTTACTAATATGCTATCTTCTGTTGTTAGTCAATTGAATCCAGATAAGGCTGAATTAGACGAAGGTATGCAAAGAAAAGAACTACTCTCATCACTTGAAAAGCTCTCTGAAGAATTGTCTCAATTTGATTTAGATATTGCAGAATTATCAGAATTGACATCGTTTTTAAATGGGAATGATTTAACCACTCAAGGGCTTGGTGAGGGGCAATTAGGCGTAAGTTTGCCGGATTTTTTTAAGCAACTTCAAACGAAAATAAACGATCTAAGTAATGCTATTAATGAGCAGGAAGGTTTGCCAGCAGATCAATTAAGCGGTCTTGACTTTGCTCTTTCGCAGCTAAGCCAAATAATTAATGTTGTTAGTTACAAGGATGAAGCTCAGAAGCAAGGTGTCACACCGACATTGCTCGGTTTTTCATTCAATTCAGGAAATGGGCGAAGCGATGGCAGTAATTGGCAGAAATATGATCCACAACAAATGTCTCAGAATGGCCTGATTTCAGCAGACAACGTTTCTGATACTGGTTTGATGCCCGAGCAACTAGTGCCTAAAACAGATCGCTCTTTTCAGCTTCAAATGGAGCAGTTAGTGGTAGAAAAAACATTTGATGAAACTGATAAAACAAATGTATTTGTTGATACGGATTTGGAGGTTAAAGATAGAGCGGTTAATAATTTTTCAGATCTTCAGCTTAAGTCAGCAGGTGAGGGGCTTAAACAGTATTCAACAACCTTAAGTACGCCGGTTACTGCTCAAAACTGGAGTGATGAGCTTAGCCAGAAAGTTGTATGGTTTTCTGGGCGTAATATTAGTGCAGCAGAAATGCATCTTAATCCTGCCGAGCTGGGGCCTATTGATGTGAAAATTAATGTTCAGAATGATGTTGCATCGATTACTTTTAATGTAAGCAATTCATCCGTAAAAGATTTATTAGAATCAAGTGTTGTCCGTCTGCGTGAGATGATGGAGGCCAATGGTATTAATGTTGGCGAGGTAAGTATTGACTCTAATGCCAGAGGGAATTCAGGGCAACAAGGTTCAGGTGACGATAGGCCTGAATTTGCAGGATCGGGAAGAGATATGAGTGAATTAGATGAAGATGTGGTGGAACAAACTATGACACTTAAAGAAACAAATTTAGTCGATTATTTCGCTTAACTGCTTTTGGTCTGCTAATTTCTTAACTATCGTCTAAACTAGTAAAATGAGAAAGGTATAGAGCCTTAAGTTAATATTTTATTAGCAAGGTTATCTAAGTGGTATGTAACTTGCTGCATGTAGTGAATAACAGCAGCTTTAAACGATATTGACGGGAATTTGGCGTGGCTGAAGATAATACAGAGCAAACTGAAGAGACAGGAAGCAAATCTAAAAAGAAAGTGATCATTGTTATTATTCTAGTGGCAATACTAGCGATTGGTTTATCGGTTGGTGTGACGCTGTTTCTATTGAGTGATGGCAGTGATAGTAATGATGGCGCAGAAGAGTCGACCGTGCCAGAAGAGCCGGTTAAAATGCCTGCTAGTTACTTGGATATAAAGCCCGCTTTTCTAGTAACGTTTAATGTTGAGGGTCGGCAGAGATATATGCAAATATCCTTATCTGTTTCCAGTCGAGATGCGTCTGCATTTAATGCCTTGGAATATCATATGCCCTTGATTCGTTCGCGTTTAATTAGTACTTATGGTGGTATGGATTTTAATACCATAAAAACAGAAGCAGGCAAGGTTGATTTACAGCTTAAAACTGTCGAAATTATTAATGTTGTCTTAGAAAGTGAAGGCAGTGCTCCAATAGAAAATGTCTACTTTACGAATTTTGTATTGCAGTAACAAAATAAGATTAGATTTAGAATGAACCTTACACGTTTTAAATAGAGCGTTTTACTAATTCAATAAACCGGATGCGAATGTGCAAGATTTATTATCACAAGATGAAATAGATGCTTTATTGCACGGTGTTGATGATGGAGATATCGACACCGATGATGATGTTGATGAAGAAGGCATACGCAATTATGATCTAGCGAGTCAGGATCGTATTGTTCGTGGTCGCATGCCAACCTTGGAAATGATCAATGAACGTTTTGCCCGTTATACACGAATTAGTCTATTTAACCTGCTGCGTCGCAATGCGGATGTTTCAACCGGAGGCGTCCAAATTATGAAGTTCGGGGAGTATATTCATACTCTATACGTCCCAACCAGTTTGAATATTGTAAAGCTTCGCCCTCTTCGAGGTTCGGGTTTGTTCATCTTTGATGCCAAACTTGTCTTTAAGTTAGTGGATAATTTTTTTGGTGGAGATGGTCGACACGCTAAAATTGAAGGTCGTGAGTTCACACCGACAGAAATTCGTGTTGTTCATATGGTATTAGAGCAAGTTTTTATCGATATGAAAGAAGCTTGGAGTGCCGTTTTTAAACTCGATTTTGAATATGTGAACTCTGAAGTAAATCCGTCTATGGCAAATATTGTTAGCCCCAGCGAAGTCGTTGTCATCAGTACCTTTCATATTGAACTTGATGGTGGTGGTGGTGATCTTCATTTAGCGATTCCTTATTCGACTATTGAGCCTATTCGGGAAGTTCTTGATGCAGGTGTTCAAAGTGATGTAGATGATGTTGACGAGCGTTGGATGACAACCATACGCAAAGATCTTTTGAATGCTAAGGTTCCGGTAAATGTCACGGTGCTTGAGGATAAAATATCTTTGCGCGATGTTGCTAAAATTAAAGCAGGGGATATTATACCGATAGATTTTCCCGAGTTTGTGACCGTATCAGCTAATAAAGTTCCCATGTTTAAAGCGCGCCTTGGGCAGAGTAATGGTGCATTGGCCGCAAAGATTGAAGAACGCATAATACGCCCTAAAAACGTATCAACGATGGTAGAAAGCGATGAGTGATGATAATTCTCAAGATGGTATGAGCGAAGATGAAAAACTAGCCGCCGAGTGGGAATCAGCAATGGAAGAATCCGGCGATTCTGAAGATAATGTTGAAGATGAATGGGCTGCGGCAATGGCAGAAGCTGATGCCGTCGAAGGCGGTGATGACGATATTAAAGCGGCACCATTAGAGTCATTCAAACCTTCTGATGGTGTTAAGCAGGGGAATATGGCTCCAGACTTAGATGTCATTCTAGATATTCCTGTCACTATATCGATGGAAGTCGGAAATACCTCGATACCCATTAGAAACTTATTACAATTAAATCAAGGCTCGGTTATCGAATTAGACAGGCTTGCCGGTGAACCCTTGGATGTCCTAATCAATGGTACCTTGATAGCTCATGGCGAGGTGGTTATGGTGAATGAAAAATTTGGGATACGTTTGACGGATGTCGTTAGTCCAACAGAACGTATTCGCCGATTGGGTTAGCATTGAAAATATTAGCGACCATACTAAACAGCCAAATAATGTTGTTTGCCGTTACTTGGCTGCTTTCATCTATTGTTCATGCTGAACCATCGCCTCAAGTAACGCTTAGTAAAGATGTAGCCGTTTTTACAAACTGGCCGATCATTCTGCTTGTTTTAATCGGTATGATAGGCTTTATTCTCGCCTTGGCATGGTTCGTTAAACGCTTTGGTGGTATGAGCTTTTCGGGGAACAGAGAGATGAAGGTTGTCACCTCTATTCCACTGGGAGCCAGAGAGCGAATAGCCTTAATAGATATTAAAGGCCAGCAATTTCTGATAGGCGTCACCACCCAGCAAATCAGCCATTTACATTCTTTCGGCGAAGCCGTTATACCACTCGACGTTAATAAAAAAGCAATTGGTCAACATGATTTTGCTGCAAAACTGCAGTCTGTTTTAAGTTCAGTTAAAGCAAATAATGCATCAGGCAATATGTCAGACAGCACATCAGACAATGTATCAGGCAACACATCAGACAATACATCAGGCAATACATCAGACAATACGACCCAAAATAGGAATGGTCATGCTTCTTAGACATATACTGGTTCTTTGTTTATTTGCTTTTGCTTCAACACACGCTTTGGCAGTAGATGTAGGTATAGAGGCTATTAAGCTAGTCACCAATAAAGATGGGTCACAAAGCTATTCAGTGACGATGCAGATATTAGCGTTAATGACTGCGCTAACATTTTTGCCTGCGATGCTGATGATGATGACGTCGTTTACGAGAATTATTATCGTGTTCTCAATATTGCGGCAAGCGCTGGGTCTTCAGCAAACACCCTCAAATCAAATAGTCTTAGGTTTAAGTCTCTTTCTAACTTTTTTTATCATGTCTCCAGTACTCGAAAAGGTGAATCAAACGGCGATTCAACCTTATCTTAATGAAAAACTAGCACCTTTAGAGGCGGTGAAAAAAGCGAGCGAGCCATTTAGAGAGTTTATGTTGGGCCAAACAAGAGAAGATGATATTGCTTTGTTTGTTAGAATTTCAGGTGTTGAATATGAATCGTTAGATGATTTACCTTTTACCGTCTTGATGCCTTCATTTGTAACAAGTGAGTTAAAAACAGCCTTCCAGATAGGCTTTTTGTTATTTTTGCCGTTTTTGATTATTGATATGGTGGTAGCCAGTGTTTTGATGGCCATGGGGATGATGATGTTGTCGCCCATGATTATATCATTACCGTTTAAAATTATGTTTTTTGTCTTGATAGATGGTTGGGCCCTTGTTATGGGAAGCTTAGCGGCGAGTTTTGGTATTTAATACGGCTCTTTTATTCAGAAGATAACAGTTATAAATATGCAGGAAAACCCATGACGCCTGAAGTTGCGATAGATATTGTAAGTGATGCAATTTACATCATTCTCACGCTCGTCACGCTAATTTTGTTGCCAGGCTTGATTATCGGTCTGATTGTTAGTGTCTTTCAGGCTGCGACTCAAATAAACGAGCAGACGCTTAGCTTTCTACCCAAATTACTGATTACGCTGTTTGTGCTGATTGCTGCTGGGCCGTATATGATGCAAAAAATCATAGATTATTCGGTAGATCTCATCCGCAATATACCCATTCTAATAGGTTAAGCTTGTGGAATTCACTGATGCACAAATAGGCGCGTGGGTGGGGGCATTTGTGTGGCCTATGTTTCGTATTGCTAGCTTCCTGATGATTATTCCTGTGTTTGGTACCCAGCTTGTACCCATGCGTGTGCGTAGCGGGATGGCTTTATTGTTGGCCTTATTGGTAGCACCGCTTATCCCGGAAGTTCCTTTAGTTGATGCGCTTTCTCTCAATACCTTATTAATTACTGTTCAGCAGGTATTTATTGGTGCTCTGATGGGGTTTATGTTTGTTATGTTAATGCAAATATTTGTCGTGGCGGGGCAGTTAATTGCAATGCAGATGGGCTTGGGTTTTGCTTCCATGGTTGACCCTACAAATGGTGTAACCGTTACGGTCTTGTCTCAAATATATCTGGTTTGCGTTACCTTGATATTTCTAGCTATGAATGGTCACTTGGTCATGATCGAAACCATTGTTGAAAGCTTTCAGGTTTGGCCGATATCTCAGGATATATTAGGTGGAATTAGTGTTCAGCCCACAGAATTATGGTCATTCCTTATAAAAATTAATTGGCTTTTTGCGTCGGCGCTTTTGGTTGCGCTGCCTGTGATTACCTCTGTTCTTATTGTTAACTTGTCGTTTGGTATTGTGACGCGAGCAGCGCCACAAATGAATGTATTTACGCTTGGTTTTCCGATAGGGATGATATTTGGCTTATTTTTGGTTTGGTCGAGTGTCACAGAGCTTGCGCCCATGTTTGAGCGTTTTAGTCGTGAACTCTTTGAGTTCTTCCGAGAAATAAAGGGGGGCTAGTGGCATGGCAGAAGGTGGTGACAGTAGTCAAGATAAATCCGAAGAGCCCACTGGCAGGCGAATTGAAAAAGCGCGTGAAGAAGGTCAGGTTCCCCGCTCGAAAGAATTAAATACCACTTTTATATTGATGGCTGGTGCGGCCGGTCTACTTATTTTTGGTTCGAGAATTGGCCAAAGCTTAATGGATGTTATGACGGCAAGTTTTACCTTTACGCGAGAAGCTGCGTTCGATACGAAGCAAATGAGTCTTTATCTTATGAATGCCGCGATAGAAGTGTCTGCAATTATTTTACCTTTTCTCGTTGTTTTATTTATGGCCGCTATTGTGGGGTCTGTTGTTTTGGGCGGCATGTTGTTTTCCGCGAAATCATTAATACCTAAGTTCAGTAAGCTCGACCCAATCAAAGGGGTTGGGAGAATGTTTTCGCTTAAGTCTTTAGTTGAACTTCTAAAAGCTATCGCTAAAGTAACGCTCGTGATGGTGTTTGCTGTCATTATTATTCGTTCTCAAATGCCAGAGTTGCTTGGTTTAGGTCATGAGAATGTTGTGCCTGCGATGGTGCATGCTAGCCAAATTCTTGGTTGGAGCTTTTTTCTATTGTCTTGTACGATGATTGTGATAGCGGCTGTGGATGTGCCTTTTCAAATTTATGATCACCTTAAAAACTTGAAAATGACCAAGCAAGAGGTAAAAGATGAATATAAAGATACCGAGGGTAAACCTGAGGTCAAGCAAAAGATAAGGCAGTTGCAGATGGATATGGCGCAGCGTCGTATGATGCAGGATGTCCCTCAGGCCGATGTTGTCATTACTAATCCTACTCACTTTTCAGTCGCGCTAAGATATAATCCTGAAAAAGATGGCGCGCCTATTTTATTAGCAAAAGGTCATGATCATATGGCTTTAAAAATAAGAGAAATTGCCAAAGCGCATGATATTGAGCAGGTTGCGGCTCCACCATTGGCCAGGTCGGTTTACCATCATGCCGATGTGGGTCAGGAGATCCCAAATGGTCTTTATTTGGCTGTTGCGCAGGTATTAGCCTATGTATTTCAGCTTAAGCAATTTAAGCGCCGCGTTTCTCCTCGCCCTAAAATGCCAGATTTCCCTATTCCTGATGACTTAAAGTTTAACCCTTAACCCTTCTTATTGCGCTTGGTGTTAGTTTTTGCAATATAGTTTGACATCATTAAGTCATTTTCTATCCTAACCAATTGTTTAAAAACATAATTGTTTGATGGGTGTAATTATTGCATGACTTAAGATTGAATTGAAAATAACGTTTTTTCGCCATCTTTATGGCGTTTTTTTTAATAACTTCATTAATCTAAGAAGTAGTTGTATGCAAGAATCGACAATATTTCAACAAATGAAATTTATAGCGACTGGTAATGTAGCCATTCCTTTAATTCTCGTTGCGATATTGGGTATGATGATTTTGCCTGTGCCGCCTTTTCTGTTGGACTTGTTGTTTACATTTAATATTGCTTTGGCTTTGGTTGTCTTGCTTGTGTGTGTTTACTCATTGAGGCCAGTTGAGTTTGCAATCTTTCCAACGATTTTGCTGGTTGCTACCTTATTACGCTTGGCTTTAAATGTTGCCTCGACGCGTGTGGTGTTACTTGAAGGGCACGAAGGTGGTGATGCGGCCGGTAAAGTTATTGAGGCCTTTGGTGAAGTCGTTATTGGTGGTAACTATGCGGTAGGCTTAGTGGTCTTTGCGATTCTCATGATAATCAATTTTGTGGTTGTCACCAAAGGTGCCGGAAGGGTCTCTGAAGTAAGTGCTCGTTTCACTCTGGATGCTATGCCGGGTAAGCAAATGGCTATCGATGCTGATTTAAATGCGGGGCTTATCGAGCAAGAAGAAGCCAAGCAAAGGCGTGAAGAAATTGCCACAGAAGCAGACTTTTATGGCTCCATGGATGGTGCAAGCAAGTTTGTAAGAGGTGATGCGGTTGCTGGTTTATTAATCTTGGCAATTAATATGATTGGTGGCTTAGCGATAGGTATGATGCAGCATGACCTTGAATTTGCAGATGCTATTGAAAAGTACTCCTTGTTAACCATTGGTGATGGTTTGGTTGCCCAGATTCCTTCTTTGTTATTATCGACGGCTGCGGCCATCATGGTGACGCGCGTAAATTCTGCGCAAGGCATGTCTGATCAGGTTTCCAGTCAGATGTTCTTGTCCCCTAAAGCTTTATATATTTCTGCTGGAATCATGATCATTATGGGGCTTGTGCCAGGAATGCCGCATTTTGCATTCCTGGGGTTGGGCTTTGGTATGCTGGGTATCGCATGGTATGGCGAAAGAAAGCGTAAAGAAGCTGAATCAGTTGACGGTAATACCCCTTTCTTCTCTAAAAAGTCTGGAGGCAAGGCGGGTGGTTCGGCTCAAATATCACCTCAATCTGAAAATGAAAAAATAGAAGCTCAAAAGTCTACCGGGTCTGAACAGCACAAAGAATTAGGCTGGGATGATGTGCTGACGGTGGATATTATCGGTTTAGAGGTTGGTTATCGTATTATACCTTTGGTGGATAAATCGCAAGGTGGCGCATTACTGGGGCGTATAAAAGGTGTCAGAAAGAAGCTTTCGCAAGAGCTTGGATTTTTAATGCCCTCTGTACATATTCGAGATAACTTGGACCTTATGCCGAATGTTTATCGTATTACCTTAATGGGCGTGACCATAGCAGAGGCTGAGATTCATCCCGAAAAAGAGCTGGCAATTAACCCAGGTCAAGTTTTTGGTAAAATTGATGGCATTGCTGGGAAAGATCCTGCCTTTGGTTTGGATGCTATTTGGATTGAATCCTCCCAGAAGGACTATGCTCAAACGCTAGGGTATACAGTGGTAGATGCCAGTACTGTCGTGGCGACGCACTTAAATCAGGTTTTACAAAAGCACTCCAGTGAGTTAATCGGTCATGAAGAGGTGCAGCAATGGTTGGACCAGCTTGCCAAAGTGTCGCCTAAATTGTCTGAAGAGTTGGTGCCAAATACGGTATCTGTAAGTTTATTGCTGAAAGTATTGCAAAACCTGTTACTTGAAGACGTTCCCATTCGTGATATGCGTTCGATTGCGGAGGCGCTGGTGAATGTTACAACGAAAAGTGTTGATCCAGGCTTTTTAACGGAACTATGTCGACAAGGTATGCGTCGCATGATTATTCAGAATATTTGTGGCAATGAAGCGGAAATCCCTGTTATCACCTTGGAGGCAGACTTGGAACAGTTGTTGCTTAAGTCAGTACAACAGTCACAAAAAAGTGGCGCAACGGACGATATGGGAATGATATTAGAGCCGCGTATTGTAGAGACGCTTCAGAGATCATTGAATGAATCTGCACAACGCCAGGAAATGTTAGGTAAGCCAGCAATTCTACTGGTATCAGGCCCATTAAGGCCAGTATTGGCAAGATTTGTTCGCTTTGGTATAGAGCAGTTAAAAGTATTGTCTTATCAAGAAATACCTAATAATAAACAAATTACGATTGTGGCAACGGTAGGGCAGTAAGCTATGTGTAGTCAAAAAAATGACTTTAAAAGCTGCCCAAGTGCAAATTTTAAATATGGTGTAGGTGAATCCTATGGAAGTTAAACGCTTTTTTTCTACCACAATGCAAGATGCCTTACGTATCGTGAGAGAAGAGTTTGGCCCTGATGCGGTAATACTCTCTAATTCGAAAGTCGAAGGCGGTGTTGAAATTGTCGCGGCTCTTGATTATGAAGAGAATTGGGAGCAAGAGCCGGTCGAAGTAGAAATAGCTTCTCGAGGTGAACCCAGCCCATCACAGCTAGCGCGAATGCATGCAGAAAAACATTTACAGCTACAGCGTGAAATGGAGCAAGCAAAACGAAAAATTGAAGCCGTTCGTGCCAAAAAGTATAAAGAGCCTGCTCCCTCAGAGCAAGACTTGGCTAATCAAGATAAACTAATCAGTTCTTCTGTTAACGGATCGAAATCTTCGCAAAAATCAACTTCAAAAGAAGTCTTAAATCATGATTCTTTGTCGGCAATGAGGGCTGAAATTCTAGAAATAAAAGACTTGTTAGCAAAACAGCCTAGTAGAGATAATGATGGCGTTCTTGTTCAGAAAAAAAGTTTGCTTGAGCAACAGGTTGATAAAATGTTTGATTCTTTATGTTTATCAAAATCTGTTCGCCATGTCTTATCAAGCGAATTGAATTTATGGCTTAAACGTTCAGATAATATCGGAATAGAAAAACAATTTGATGTATGTTGGCAGCATCTTGGTCAGTTTATAGAGAAATCTATTCGTGTTGAGCATAGCGAAATAATTGATAGGCAAGGGGTGTTTGCTTTAGTTGGGCCGACAGGTAGCGGCAAAACGATGACAATTGGTAAAATGGCTGCGCGTTACGTCATGGAATATGGCGCTGATAATATCGCCTTGGTCACTACAGATCGTTATCGAATAGCAGCTCACGAACAGTTAAAAGTATTTGGTCGAATTCTGAATGTGCCTGTACATACGGTGAATGAAGATCATTCCCTAGATATGATTTTAGATAAATTGAGTCAGAAAAAAATAGTCTTAGTCGATACTGCTGGTTTAATGCATTCTGACAGTTGTTGGACTGAGCAGCTTCAGGAAATTAAGCTTTCAAAATATAAAATCGAATGTTACTTGACGGTCTCTGCTGTTGGTCAATATCAGGTTATGTCATCCATTTACCATAATTATAAAGTGCTTGATTTGTCTGGTGTTATTGTGACTAAAATTGATGAAGCGGTTAGTTTGGGTGAAGCACTCAGCTTTTTGATGGATACCGGTTTGAAGGCGAGTTACTTTACGGATGGCCAGCGCGTGCCAGAAGATATTCATTTATTCGATGCACACGCAATGTTTGAGCGGGCACAGACTTTATTAAATACGTCAGAACGCTGGGTCACCATTCGAGTGAATGACCAATCCGAACCATTTGGTCCTATCAAGAGCGCTAATGAAATAAAAGAAAGTATATTATCTCATTCTGCATAATTTCAAATAGTTCTGCTAGACTGTTTTTAAGTTCGCCAAATAAATGCGGTGGACAGTAAAATCAACAAGCAGTAATAGAGGGAAAAAGCCTGTATGGCGAATTCAGGTCCAGTACAAGTCATTGCCGTTACGGGTGGGAAAGGTGGCGTAGGAAAAAGTAATGTTTCCATCAACTTGTCTATCCAGCTAGCTGAAATGGGTCGACGCGTTGTTCTATTGGATGCTGATCTGGGGCTGGCGAATATTGATGTACTTTTAGGTATTACATCTAAGCGAAATATAGCAGATGTTATTAGTGGTGAATGCTCACTTAGAGATATATTGGTTGATGGCCCTAAAGGTGTCAAAGTAGTACCGGCATCCTCAGGTACTCAAAAAATGGTATCGCTGAATAATTTAGAGCATGCAGGTATGATCAATGCCTTTAGCGAGCTTTCTAACGATTTAGATGTTTTGGTGATAGATACAGCAGCGGGTATCTCGGATGGTGTTGTATCCTTTTTGAGAGCCTCACAAGAGGTGATTGTTGTTGTCTGTGATGAGCCGACGTCAATCACTGACTCCTATGCGCTTATTAAGTTATTAAATCGTGATTATGGTATGTACCGGTTTCGTGTTTTGGCTAATATGGTTAAAACCCAAGAAGAAGGTCGTCATTTGTATTCAAAGCTATCGCATGTAACCGAGCGCTTTTTAGATGTAGCATTGCAATATGTTGGTAGTATTCCCTTTGATGAAGCTGTTAAAAAATCAGTTCAAAGGCAGCGCGCTGTTTCTGATGTCTATCCACGATCTAAAGCAGCATTAGCTTATCGTACCTTGGCGCAAAAAGCAGATAGTTGGCCTCTACCATCCTCACCAAAAGGACATTTGGAGTTTTTTGTAGAGCGGCTTGTTCAGACAACTTCAAGTTAACTTAACCCTAAAAATGAACAGTCAATTTGATGTATAACGATGTTCAGCTCCAGCGATCAGATGAGTTAGTCCGAAACCATGCATCTTTGGTGAAACGGATAGCGCATCATCTGCTCGCCAGACTTCCAGCAAGTGTTCAGGTCGATGACCTGATTCAGGCAGGAATGATCGGCTTGCTTGAAGCTTCTCGTAAATACGAGCTCAGTAAAGGTGCCTCGTTTGAAACCTATGCGGGTATTCGTATTCGCGGTGCCATGATGGATGAAATTCGCAAGGGGGACTGGGTGCCACGTTCAGTGCATAGAAATGCACGACGTATTGCTGCAGCGATTAAACATATCGAAGGCACACAAGGTCGAGATGCTCAGGATGAAGAGATAGCCTATGAGCTAAATATGACCTTGGATGAATATTTTTCCTGCCTGAAAGATAGTAATGGTGGTAAATTATTTAGTTTTGAAGAGTTAAATGAGCAAGGCGAGTTGAATCTTGATGGTTATGCTTCGGATTCGAATTCACCGATTCATAATGCTGTTAATGATGCATTTAAAGAAAATTTGATTAAAGAAATCGACAATCTTCCTGAAAGAGAAAAAATGGTGTTATCTCTTTACTACGAAGAAGAATTAAACCTTAAAGAAATAGGCTTGGTTTTGTCGGTTAGTGAGTCAAGGGTTAGTCAGATTCATGCTCAAGCAGCGATGAGATTGAAGTCAAGACTGACGCAATGGTCTTAGTAAGATCCCGGAAAGATAAAGGGCATTGCAAACTATGTATTTTTTATAAAGTTCGATAATAAGCACGATAGGCGAAAAACGCTCTTTCGTGAAACAAATGTTAAAAAAAACTGGCTACCCCAAGAACAGCGACTAGACTTGTTTTTAGGTATTTAAATTGTAATTTCGGGTATCGACAGAAGCGGAGGTCGACTTGAATAAAGATATGAAAATTCTTGTAGTAGATGATTTTTCTACAATGAGACGCATTATAAAAAACCTGCTAAGAGATTTAGGGTTTTCCAATACAGATGAAGCAGACGATGGGAATACAGCCCTGCCTATGCTTCAAACCGGAAAATATGATTTCTTAGTGACCGATTGGAATATGCCAGGCATGACGGGTATTGAGCTATTACAGCATGTTCGTGCTGATGAAAGCCTCAAAACCTTACCTGTATTAATGGTAACTGCAGAAGCGAAACGGGATCAGATTGTTGCGGCTGCCCAGGCTGGTGTGAATGGTTATGTTGTAAAACCATTTACTGCAGCGGTATTAAAAGAGAAAATCGAAAAAATCTTTGAACGTATCGATTCATAAGGCAAAGCCATTCATGACTGAAGTTAAGCAAATGAGTGATTCGTCAATGGAGTTTGAAGAAACTTTAAAAGCGCAAGCGACTCAACTTAAAGAAATGCTTGATAGCGGTAACATGTCAGGCGCACTTTCAATTATCTCTGATTTGAATAATACCCGCGATAAAACCCTTTATATCGAAGTGGGTCGTTTGACTCGCTCTCTTCATGAATCAATACGGAACTTTCATATTGATTCTGCTAACTCACCTGACACAGACTTAAACTCTATTGAGGATGCGTCCGATAGGTTAGCGTATGTCGTCGATATGACTAATAAAGCGGCGAATAAAACCTTGGATTTAGTTGAGGCGACCATGCCTTATGCCTCAGGTATAAGCAACGAAGCACAGCAACTAAAAGAAGACTGGACAAGGCTTCAGAAAAAACAGATGAAGCCAGAAGAGTTTAGAATTTTGACGGCAACAATGGGAACATTTCTTGCCAAGTTATCTGATGATTCCGACAAGGTATACGCTAACTTGTCGGAAATATTGTTAACTCAAGATTTCCAAGATTTAACAGGCCAGGTTATAAACAGAGTAATGGGCTTAGTCAAAGATGTTGAGCTAAGCTTGGTTGAACTGGTAAGAATGGCAGGTAAAGTCGACGAACTGACTGGCACCGTTCATCAATTAGAAAAACAAGAAACAGGTATCGAAGGTGAAGGTCCACAACTCCACGCTGAAAAGCGTGAAGATTTAGTCGCAGGGCAGGATGACGTTGACGATTTACTTTCTAGTTTAGGATTTTAAAGGGGCATAAACGATGGGGTTTGAAGCAGATGATGAGATACTTCAAGACTTTCTTGTTGAGTCAGGTGAAATACTCGAGCTTCTTTCTGAGCAATTAGTAGATCTTGAGAACAATCCTGAAGATAAAGATTTGTTGAATGCTATTTTTCGCGGATTTCATACAGTAAAAGGTGGAGCCGGGTTTCTTCAATTGGATGCGTTGGTAGGGTGTTGCCACATTGCAGAAAATGTCTTCGATATTCTTCGAAATGGTAAGCGAAGTGTCGACGCTGATCTAATGGATGTCGTACTGCGTGCTTTAGATGCCGTCAATGAAATGTTTGATGAAGTGCGTGATGGCAAAGCTGCCACGCCAGCAAGTCCAGAACTATTAAATGATTTACAGCGCTTTGCAAAACCAGCAGAAGCAGCGCCAGTAGTAGTGTCAGAGCCTGAACAGGCTGTTTCAGAGTCATCGAGTGATGGAGATATTACCGATGATGAATTTGAACAATTATTAGATGCTCTGGATGGCGATACGCCAGCAGTTAGTTCTTCTGATGCTGGTTCAGCAGAGCCGGATGAAATAACAGATGATGAATTTGAGAACTTATTAGATGACCTTCATGGGTCAGGCAAGCCCATCGGCGCGCCTACTAGCTCAAGTAGTGCGGGTGCTGAATTATTTATTGATGACGATGCTGCTCAAGCCTCTTCAGGTGAGGCAGGTGATATTAGTGAGGCAGAATTTGAAAAGTTATTAGATGAACTTCATGGCGAAGGTAAATTTAATGCAGAAAAGGCACCTCAAAATTCTAGTTCAGCAGCGACTAATTCAGCCCCTGTATCAAATATACCGTCTGATGATAATCTTATCACGGATGATGAGTTTGAAAATCTATTAGATGAATTACATGGCTCTGGAGGCTCTCCAACGATAGCTGCTGCCAATCCGGAAACACAGCCTAAAGCAAATGAGCCGGCTAAGATTCCGCCTAGAGCGCCAGTTAGCCCTCCTGAACCTGTTGCGAAAGTGGAGCCTAAACCTGCACCTAAGCCAGCCCCAGCTCCAAGTAAAGCTGCATCACCTAAGAAAAATGATGCCATTGCGACAGAAACAACCGTCAGGGTTGATACCAGGCGTTTAGATGACATCATGAATATGGTGGGTGAGTTAGTACTTGTTAGAAATCGCCTTAAGCGTTTAGGTGATGCGAGTGCTGATGAAGCTATGCAGAAAGCAGTCTCTAATCTCGACGTTGTAACGGGCGACTTACAGTCAGCCGTGATGCAAACTCGGATGCAGCCGATTAAGAAGGTTTTTGGTAGATTTCCACGTGTTGTCAGGGATTTGGCAAGGAATCTTAAAAAAGAAGTTAATCTGGTATTAGTGGGTGAAGAAACAGATCTTGATAAAAACCTGGTTGAAGCACTTTCTGATCCTCTAGTTCACTTGGTTAGAAATGCGGTCGATCATGGTATTGAAATGCCAGATGTACGCGCACAAAAAGGCAAAGAGCGTATTGGCCAGGTTGTGCTGTCTGCTCAGCAAGAAGGTGATCATATCATGCTCGCTATTGAGGATGATGGCGCGGGTATGGATGCAGAAGTCTTACGTGCAAAAGCAGTTGAAAAAGGTATATATGATCAGGATGCGGCTGATCGATTAAGCGATACAGAATGTTTTAACCTGATTTTTGCACCGGGTTTTTCGACCAAAACCGAAATTTCTGATGTCTCTGGACGCGGCGTCGGGATGGATGTTGTTAAAACCAAAATTACGCAATTAAATGGTATTGTAAGTATTGATTCAGAGCTTGGTAAAGGCTCAAGGTTATCTATAAAAGTACCGTTAACTTTGGCTATTATGCCCACCTTAATGGTTAAATTGGGCAATCAATCATTTGCTTTCCCACTGGTTAGCGTTGTCGAAATATTCCATCTTGATCTAACACGAACAAATATAGTCGATGGTCAAGAGTGTGTTGTTGTCCGAGATAATGTTTACCCTCTTTTTTACATAAAGCGATGGCTGGTGAAAGGTTATACAGAAGATGCTGAGTCTGCTCACGTAGTCATTGTGTCGGTAGGTAATAAACGAGTTGGATTTATCGTTGATCAATTGGTCGGCCAAGAAGAAGTGGTTATTAAACCATTAGGCGACATGCTTCATGGTACTGCTGGTATGGCAGGCGCCACAATTACCGGTGATGGGCGAATTGCTTTAATACTCGATATTCCAAGTTTGTTAGACAGGTATGCTTAAGGCTTAAAACATTGTGTTGCGTATCCTGCGAACAAATCAGGGCCAAAATTTTGCAAA